>QWOR01000235.1 GCA_003669575.1 Planctomycetota bacterium
CTACGAAATGGTCTCGACGGGGAAGGTGCAGAAGGCCTTCGACCTGTCCCAGGAACCCGACGCTCTGCGGGATGCCTACGGCCGTGACAGCATCGGGACACAGGCCCTCCTCGCACGTCGACTCGTTGAGGCTGGGGTCACGTTCATCACCACCAGTGCCCGCTGGGGGTACTTCGACAATCACGGCGACACCGTGTTGCCGTACCTCGGCATCGAGAAGGGACTGAAGTTGCTGCTGCCCGGAGTCGACCGGACCGTCCATACACTGGTGACTGATCTGGAGCAGCGTGGTTTACTCGACTCGACGCTGATCCTCGTATTGGGCGAGTTCGGCCGTTCCCCCGTCATGACGAAGGATGCAGGCCGCGAACACTGGCTGAACGTCATGTCGATGGTCATGGCGGGCGGCGGTCTACGTCATGGGCAAGCTGTCGGCAGCACCGACCCGCGCGGCGGCACGATCCACAGCGGGGCAGTCCGCCCCCAGGACATCGCAGCTACCGTCTTCCGCCATCTCGATATCGACGCAAGCAGCCACTGGATGAGCCCGCAAGGCCGACCAACGCCCATCGTCACCGAGGACGGACGCCCCATCCCGGAACTGGTGTGAAGCGAATTAAACGCGACGTGGTCACCTTCAGTCCCAAGCTCCAGCTTGGAACTGAATATCCCCAAGGCTCTGCTTCCCCCGCGTGCCAGACGACCTACTATCGCAATATTCCGATTAAGGCTCCGCTGGGTGCCGCTGGGTGCCACTGCTGGCTCGCCCAGCAGTGCGGATCGAAGTTTGGCCGTGAGGTTCCACACTACTCTTTCGGCAGTCTCTTCCAGACCATGACAGGCTGGACTACCACTCGCAAGCTCAGCGGCACTGCTGGACCAGCCAGCAGTGGCACCCGGCGTGAGCCTACGCTCCGGGGGCAAACGCTATTTCACCGGTTCGATGTCCGGCAGAACCCAGGTCTTTTCGAAGAGCGATGGAAGCGGCCCATAAAAGCGGAACAGGACTTCGAACTCACTCTGGCGATCGGTGGGTGTCCAGTTCGACTCTTTGCCCGCTGGGGCAGTCGGGCCGAAGTACAGGTCCACCGATCCGTCCGCATTGACCTGCAATCCCGGTGTCTGCGAGGAACGAGCTGCGTGCGACATCTCGCGAATCAGTGCGTGGGAATCCCGGTCGTACAGCGTCGCCGACCAGTACTGCCTGATTGGGGCGTTGGCCGGTACGTTGAGCCGATAGGTCTTGCTGCCGTTCAACGGGTTGCCCTCCTTGTCCTCAATGGCCAATAGGTAAAACTGGCCTTCCCCCAAACGCTTGGGCAGGAAGAAAATGAACGAGAGCAGCAGTCCACGATTTTCGACCGGGTAAAAGTTGGGATCCGCAAACTGCTCCTGAGCCGCCTTGAAGACCAAACCCAGCGACGCTGGAAAAGACCACTTGCTGCCTAACGCGAAAGGTCCGTTCGTGACGAGTTCGTGGTATCTCCCGTCGAGGTACTCCTGCGCCAACCGGGCGGCAGCATTGAGCGTCTGGACCATTTCCGCATCGGGATCGAAGGGCTTGCCCTTTTCGATGCCCAGCGTCTGCAGCGTGTCAATCAGGGCGCGGTCACGTTCCAGCCATGGCTCGTGCTGAATCACGCGATCCAGCGATTCAAAAAAGCGGATGTCATAGGGGATGGTCGCGTCATACAGGACACCGGCGGCATCCACATAGGTCGTCGGCGACGGATGATCTGCCTGCGACAAGGGATAAATCTTGATCCGCTTGCCGTATTCCACGGCCTTTGCCAAGTCCGCCTCGCTCCCGCTCTGGCGAATCGACCGCAGCAGGGCATACCCTTTGTACGTCAGCGATGGCAGGACGATGTACCCGTCCGGCACCTTCGAGTTGTGACCCGGAGGAAGGAAGAGGTACTTGCCGCCCTTGCCTTGGTCCGCGCCGGCTGGTCCCACGTCCTCGAGCGGCATCTGCCAGGCGTCCATGATCGTACCGACGATGGAACCCCCGTCGGCTGGCGGAATTTCCATGACGACCGGTCCCACTTCCTTGGTATCAAAGTGCGGCGTGAGATAGATCACGTCGGTGTTGGGAGTGAGCGTCTGATTCTTCCAATCAAGCAAACGCGACCAATAGAGCATTTGGTTGTCTCGTCCTTTGGTCTCCCGCAACATCGCCTGATACATGAGATCGCGATTGACCGCCGGCATACCCCAGATCACCGCCTCGATGGCGCGATGCTGCAGGACCTGTCGCTCGAGGTCTTTAAACGACTCAGGGTCGGATTGTTTGGCGGGCGACGTGCCTTGGCCCTGTGCGCAAGCACTAGACAGCAGAAAGTTGCTGACAAAACAACCGAGGACAACTGCGATGCCGGCCATGCGAGACACAAAAATCCTGATCGACATAATTTACTCCTGAGTGAGCGAGGTTGATCGAACGCAAGCACGCTCCCCGACCGCGAGAATCGCGACTGGAGAATGGCAAAAAGTTACTGAACGCGAACGACATCCGGAAGTTTCCAGCTGCGATCGAAGTAGGCTTCGGTCGGAGCAAAGAGACACAAGTAAGGGAAACAACCGCTGCGGGGTAGCCCAGACGTTGCTTTGACCGTCTGGGTGATGCAGGAACAAGAGGTTCACCGAAATGAATTGTCCCACGCAATTCCTCTCGTTGCACTGCAACCCAGACCCTCAGGGCAGGATCTGGGCCACCCGATGTTTTCCCGGTCACGGCTGATCGCTGACAGCTTCTCTCCCTACGCAATCACTTCCTTGATCACCTTCCCGCCGACATCGGTCAGACGGAAGTTTCTACCATTGTATTTGTAGGTCAGCTTCTCGTGGTCGAGGCCGAGGAGGTGCAGGATGGTGGCGTGCAGGTCGTTGAGGTGGACGGGGTTCTCCGCAGCGCGGTAGCCGACTTCGTCGGACGAGCCGTAAGTCGTGCCCCCCTTCACGCCGCCACCGGCCATCCAGCTGGAGATGCAGTGCGGGTTGTGGTCGCGGCCGGGCTTGGCTCCGGTCTGGGCGATGGGGAGGCGACCGAACTCACCGCACCAGATGACGAGCGTATCGTCGAGCAGGCCGCGCTGAGCGAGGTCGGTGAGCAGGGCCCCGACTGGTTGGTCGGTCTCTTTCGCGAAGCCCGCGTGGTTCCCGGCGATGTCGGAGTGGCCGTCCCAGGAGAGCTGGTTTTCCATGCCGCCCGAGTAGATCTGCACGTACCGCACCCCGCGTTCCAGCAGCCGCCGCGTGGTCAGGCACTGCTTCGCGAAGTGGTCGCAATGTTCGACGCCGATGCCGTACATATCCTGAATGTGCTTCGGTTCGGACGCCAGATCGAGGGCCTCCGGCGCAGCTGTCTGCATGCGGAAGGCGAGTTCGAAGCTCTCGATACGGGCGGCCAGTTCGCTCTCATGCGGAAGCTGATCGAGGTAGTTCTGGTTCAGCTGTTTGAGCAGGTCGAGCTGTCCGCGCTGGGCTTCGCTGGTCATTTCGCTAACGCGGGCGAGGTTGTCGATCACGTCGCCCTTGGACTTGAGATGAGTTCCCTGATACACGCCGGGGAGGAAGCCCGCACTCCAGTTGGCAGCGTGGCCCTTCGGCAGTCCGCGCCCCTTGGGATCACTGAAGACGACGAACGAGGGGAGGTTGCTGCTTTCACTTCCCAGTCCATACGTCACCCACGACCCGACGCACGGAAAACCCATCCTCGGGAATCCGGTGTTCATCGCGAACAGGGCGGGGGAGTGGTTGTTCGACTCCGTGAAGCCCGAGTGAATGAACGTCATCTTGTCGACGTGAGCCCCGATGTTCGGGAAGATCGACGCGATCTGCTTGCCGCATTCGCCGCGCGGTGTGAACGGGAAGACCGACTTCATCAGGTTGCCGACCGAGTCCTTGAAGAATCCGGTCGTGTTGCTGAAACCTGGGTCGAACTCCTTGATTGACTTGCCGTCCCATTTCTCCAGGGCGGGTTTGTAGTCCCACGTATCCACCTGACTGGGGCCGCCGTTGGCGAAGATCCAGACGACGCGAGTCGCCTTGGCGTCAAAATGCGGCTTGATCGGCGCCAAAGGATTCAGGCTGCGATTGCCAAGTCCATCGGGGGCAGCTGTGGCCTGCGAGAGCAGCCCTTCCTGAGCCATCAGCCCCGCCAGTCCGAGCATCCCGAAACCGCACCCAGCCCGCTGCAGGGCCTCACGACGATTGAAGAGTGGGGACAACATGAAAGGCTCCCGAAACGGGTCGGTCAAACGGAATCGCACATCGCATCCAGCTGGTTTTATCTTAGCAGGAATTATGGGGGCGAACACAGACCGAAGGAGCGTGGCGCAGCAGGTGCTTTGCCCTTCCGTTAGGCGACAAGTACATCGTTACTGCGACAAATCAGGTTACGTCGTAGCACGCGAGCTTGTCTGGCGAGACCGGACAACGGCGACGAGGTGTTCCAGGACCTGCTCGGGCGCCTGCTGAGTGGTATCCACAATCAAGGCATCCGCGGCGGGGCGGAGCGGGGCGATCTCGCGCATTTCGTCGCGGTCGTCCCGGTCCTTTTGCAGCTGCATCAGCTCATCGATCTCGATCGCGTGCCCCGCCTTGGCCAGTTCACGCTGCCGACGCACCGCCCGCTCGCGTGGGTCGGCCGTCAGAAAGAACTTACACTCGGCATGAGGGAAGACGACCGTGCCCTGGTCGCGGCCTTCGCTGACGATATTCCGTCCGCTGGCGACTTCTCGTTGTTGCTGGACGAGGGCATCGCGGACTTCCGGATTCTGGGCCACGATCGATGCGGCATGCGTGACCTCGGGTGTCCGAATCGCCCGCGAGATATCTCGCCCATCACACAACACATGGCCCGACAACGCCTCGATCTTCACCGCAGCTGCGACCTGGACACAGAGGTCGTGATCGTCTTCCTTCCAACCGCGATCGAGGCAGGCCAGGGCGACCGCCCGGTACATGGCCCCGGTATCCAGAAAGTCAAAACCCAGCCGCTGGGCCAGCTGCCGAGCGGCGGTACTCTTTCCCACACCTGCGGGTCCATCAATCGTGACGATCATCGTGAGCGAAACTCCTGCCTGCGCGGTCTTCGCGCGTGTCGCAGATCGTACCCGATCGAATCAATATCGTCTTGCGACTTCACGAGAGAATCAACACACCGGGCCACATTGGCAGCCAAAACAAAACACTCCGCGACGAGTCAACTCGTGCGGAGTGTTTGAAAACTGAGATGTTCGCTGGAAAGCGTGGTTCAGTGGGAGACTTAGAAGAATCCGCCGCCGCCACCCCCACCGAAGCCTCCCCCAAATCCGCCGCCGAAGCCTCCCCCAAATCCGCCGCCGTTGTTGCCGTTGCCCACTCCATTCAGCGTGTGACGCATGTACATCGTCTCCGCTTCCTGAGAGTTGTAGCCCGGACCGTAAGCAGTCGCGACGACCGTTCGCTGAGCTGCGTCGGGATTGCCCAGATCGGTCAGGATTTGAGCGACCAGGTTACGACGCAGCATGTCGAGTTCTGGATCGGAATTGTTGTAGCTGCGTTCGATCAGGACCGGGAACGGCTGGCTTCGCATACGAGCTGCGATTTCCAGGATTTTGTCCTTCCCATCGGGAGTCAGCGTGGCTGTGCTCCCCACGAAGTCGTTCAAGTTGAGGATGAAGTCGACAGCCTCGCCGTTGGTCTCCATCGTCTGGTAGTGGGACCGGACCGTGTGACCAAGTGGCAAGGTGTCCGGAATCGAGTTCGACCGGCGGCACATCCACCCACACAAAGTTGAGTGAAGGTTGCCGCAGGCACTCGGCTGGCCGCATGCGTCGCCGCAAGGCTCGCAGGCCGGTTCACACGAGGCCTCGCAGACCGGCGTGTTGCAGGTGCTGGGCGTAGACCACCCACAGTGTGCACATCCGATGGCGATCGCCGGGGTGACGGCCATCAGACCGCTCAGCAGTTTTTTCCAGGTTGTGTTCATCGACAGCCCCTTCAGGCGAGTAGTTCGGACCGCAGAGTGTGGCGTTGCGATCGGAGGCGTGACGTTTTCAGAGAACGTCACTGATCAACGAGGGTGTAAGGCGACAGAGTGTTCCGACACAGGGATTAACGCTTAACCGATCGAACAGGCGTTCGGCTGGGCATCCGGCTGGGCATCTGCCCCGAAGTCTGGGAGATCGGCTGGCCAGCGGGGGAGACCTGCGGCACAGGCGTTGGGCTCATCCCAGCTCCACCCGAGTAGGGAGGCAGACCAGGTTGACCATAGGCTGGGTCGGCGACCCCGCCGGAGGCCTGAGGTGCGATCTGTCGATCAGCCGGATTCGGGTTGTAGAAGTTGTGCCCGACATCGTGAGCCGGTCCCTGTCCATTGCCGAACGGCAACAGCTGGTAGTGGCCGAGGTCTGGGTTCCCCTCGATGCGGTTGTACTTGAAGAAGTCAAAGTCATCCGGATGGGTGACATAGTGTCCGGGCAGAGGAGGCACCTGGTCGGCGTCCATGGCACGGACGATTTCAGGAGTGGCCAGCAGGATCAGCTCATTCTCGTCTTCGGTGGCTCTCTTCGTGTGGAAGAGGAACTCGCCGACCACGGGGATCTCGCCGAGCAGCGGGATTCGAGTGTTTGAGGCACTCTCCTTGCGTCCGAACAAACCACCGAGAACGATCGTCTGACCTTCACGCAGTTCGACCTGCGTCTGGACTCGGCTGACTGCCAGGCCGGGGATCCCACCGACTGTCGTGCCAGAATCGATCTTCGAGATTTCCGGGACGATCTGCAGGCGGAACAGGTCGTTGTCGATCACAGTGGGCACGACGATGACCGAGGTTCCGTAACCGCGGAAGGTGGTTGTGGCTGCCCCTACACCGTTCACACCCACTGTCGTCGGAACTGCGAACTCACCACCGGCGAGCATGGCTGCGGGACGGCCCGAGAGAGTCACGATGTTCTGGTCAGTGACGACACGGGCCGAGCTGTTGGTCGCCAGGGCATCTAGCAGGACGGTGACTTCGCCGTTGGAAAACACGCCGGAGAGGACCGGCACGGCTCCCATGGTGCTGGAGATCACAGCTCCGCCCTGGTTAAAGATTGCGGTCCAGTCGACGCCCATGCGGCGAAGCTGGGTACGGTTCAGTTCCGCAAAGCGGATACGAACGCTGACCTGGAACTCACCGGGCACGGTCAACTCATTGACGATGAGCTGGCTGAAGAGATCCCCACCGCCGCCCAGGCCGTTGTTTCCATTGCCGCCGATGCCCCCAATTCCACCGGCACCAATAATTCCACCGTTCAAGTTGCCCCCGTAACCACCATTCGCACCATTGAGGCCGAATCCGTTGCGGTTAGTGGCTTCCTCGGCCGCAACCTCGCTGCGAACGACTCCCATGATGCGTGAGGCTTCTTCCGGGTCGCGAGCCTGTCCACGGACAATGACGCGGTTAGTCAGTGGGAGCAACATGACGTTGCTGTTGGGGTAGAGGACCTTGAGGACCCGTTCCACCCGGCCGTAATCGATCTTTCGACGATCTTCGATATCGGGATCGCGAATCACCGTCACGTTGTACATCAGAGGAGTCGTCGACTCGACAGGCGGCTTGCCGTCCTTGCCTTCTTCCTCTTCAAACCAGAGCCAGAGATCGGTCGAGCCGTAGTTTGTGGCCAGGATCCCGAAGTCGTGATCCGTGTATTGCACAATGTCAAGAAGGCTGGGGTCAGACCACGCGAATCGCGAAATTCGCTTATGAGTCTTCACCAGCTGGCTGCGACGGTGAATGACTTGCAGCTTCTGCTGATTCTGGGGCATCGCAGAGATGCGACCGTCGAGAGGAGCCTGGTAGTCCAGGGAGTCATCTCCGATCACCACGCCCTGTCCCTGAGTCGGACCGGTTGGAACTGGTCCGGTCTGGTATTGGGTCTGATTCGGTGACGGGCTGGGGGTGGGAGCGACGTAATAGCCGTTTGCCTGTGGCTGTACCGGTAATTGAATCGGTGTCTGAGCATCGGCGGATGCCGACAGGCAGGTCGCCAGCACCCCACTCAGGATGGGCACCCATCGCTTCGTCGATTTCCCGTAAGAGAGGGCACGACAAACTGAGTTCGAGGCAGAAGTGAGAACATCCCAATGAAGCAGAGTCTTGGCCGACATCCGTTGTCGCTCCTATCCTCAAACGTGTTGCACCGTCCGCGGTCCGTGCGGAGTTCAGGAACATCTCTAGAGATGCTCCAGGGTGATCGATGTATAAACACGTTCGTCTGCCTTGCTATCGAACTCATACTAAAGCGGGTTACAGAGGAAGTTTGAATAGGATAGTAAGGTTCTACTTATTTCTGCTTTTCGGAACATGCATTCGTTAAGGATGGTACGACCTGATCCGGCAAAACACGCCGAAACGAAAAGAGGCCCTCCGAAGAGGGCCTCTTAATTGATGCAACCCGCACAGAATACTCACGCGATCTTTCGGAGGTCTGCATCACGAAGAAATCTGATTTACCAGATGATCGTCACGTTCAGGCTGGGTGGCCCTTGGTAGTACCAGGGAGCCCGGTAGTTGTAATACGGATAGCGGGTGTGCAGTCCGCCTGAATTGGAGATCGGCGTCAGCACTCCGGCAGCCACTCCCGAGCCGCTGCCATATGTGTAGATGGGACCGGCTGGAGGAACTGGGCCATATCCACCATACCCGGGGCCCATACCCGGAGCACCGTATGCCGGACCACCATATCCCGCTCCATTTCCCTGGCAATCACAGGCGGCCTGCACAGCTGGGGCAGAAGGCAGAACAACTGCTTCCGCAGCTGGTGCATTGACCGTCGTCTGAAATTCGCTGCCAGCGACGGGCGATGAATGAACCTCCAAGGTCCCTCCGGTAGCGGGAGCCCCAGAAGCCACGGGGGCGGCCTCATAAGTCGGGGCCGCAGCTGGCGGACCGTTTGGTTCCGGAATCGGAGCAGGAGCCACGACCTCCGCGTAGTTCGAGCCTGGGACGGGAGCTTCTGCAGCTGGAATCGGAGTCACCGCCTCGGGCGCAGCGCTCGCTGGCGTCGGTTGGGAGACGACTGGAAGAATTGGACCTTGTGCAAACAGCGACCCCAAGCCACTCACAGCCATGGTCGCCAACAGGGCAGGGGTTTTCCACGATCGCATCGATTGTGCTCCAAGGACTCAATAGGATGCAGGCCGGACCTGCGTAGAGACTGACGACAAGGTAGTTGGTAGGGTGACCCGTAGGCACTCCGGGAATCGGAAAGTCCGGCATTTCCCTCGTCTTACGAAGCGATTTGACGTTTTTACCGGTTAACAGAGCGGAAATCGGTGGGACAGGGGAATCAGAGTCTCCGATTCCATGAGGTATCGGGGCGGGTTGTCTTTCAGCAACATGAGGTTGCGGACTTCATACCGACGACTGTCGTCACACCGCAGAACGCCCCAAATCAAGGAGAGACTGGGATGACCAAAGCAATGTGGGCGGCCCTGATGACAGCTGCAATGGCCGGCACCGGCTTGGCCCAGGATTTTGTGGGCCCCGATTCCGTGGGCAGCAGCAACGAGCAGCTGTATCCCTACGACGATCAGGAAAAGTGGAAACACGGCTACCTGAAGGAAATGCCGTACTACCATGGCTTCCACTCCTTCCGTCCCTACAACTACCACAACGTCTATTCGCAGTCTCAAACAGCTGCTGGCTGGGGAATGAACCCCACGTCGCCTTACTCTCAGCAGTTCTGGCACAAGTACCAGACAATGGCCAGCCCCGGCTCACCAATGATGTCGCAGGCTGATAGCCAGATGATGGACCAGCAAATGGTCTACCAACAGCTGCAACAGCAGGCCCAGCAGCAGATTCAGGTTCAGAACCAGTTCAATGGCGCCAGCTATGTGAATGGGTTTGGAGCCCAGCAGCAGGCATTCGGTGGAGGCGTCGCTCAACCTGTCATGGCCTTTGAAGTTGCTCCCGCCACCTTCCAGGGAACAGTCCCCAGCCCGCCACAGGGGGCACTCTATTCCCAGCCTAACTTCGCTCCGCAGGCCAATGGGTCAATGAACGCAGTTCAGCAACAGGAACTGCGGAACTACCTGGTGACCCCACCGCGTCGCTAGTCTCTGCGGTGTAAGCCTATTCGACAATCGCATCATCACCTGCCCACGGCCGAAAACTCTGATGAGTTTCTTCCGGCTGTGGCAGGTGTTTTTTGTTGGAAATACTGAAAAACAGAGGGGATTCGTCTGAAACGTATCATCGTTTTATCCGGGAATTGCCGATTGTAAGAGGAAGCGTGTAGCTGCGCGCATGAACGCGGTGACACTTCAGCACATCGCTCCTCAAGTCCACGGATGGACATGATGCACGGGACATTTTCAGAGTCGGTACACGGGATCACCGCCCAACAGACGGCCCCCGGTGTACTTTCACGTCTCGCCCGAATTGCATTTCTGGGCCTGTCACTGTTTGTCCTGCTCGGTGGTTTCAATGTTATGGCCGGTGAACTGGTCTACACCGGTCGCCATGCCCTGAAGATTCCTTTTGATTTCAAAGACGATCAGATCAAGCAACTGCGTGCCACGGAAGTCCAGTTGCTGGTCTCAATGGATAACGGAAAATCGTGGAAAACAGCGGCCAGAGCGAAGCCGCAGGACCGCGTGTTCCGTTACAACGCCCAGGACAATGGAGAGTACTGGTTCGCGGTTCGCATGATGAACTCGCAGAATCAACCCGTTCAACCTGGCGCTCCACAGGTTGGCCTGAAGGTCAAGGTGGATGATGTTCCGCCGGTCCTCGAGCTGATGGTCCGCGAACTCTCTCCAGGTCGCGTGGAATTGACCTGGCAGGTCGAAGACGACGCCCTCAACATCGACACTCTTGAAGTTCAATACCGCGAAGGCGAAGGCGGAGAGTGGAAGCCGCTGAACACCGACAGCCAGAACAATGGTCGAGTCGATATCCCGGTTACAGGGTCTGGGATGGTTTATGTCGCGGCACGTGTGTCGGACCTGGCCAAGAACGAAGTCACCGCCGAGAGCCAGACTTCAGTTTCGGGCAGCGAGAAGTCCTCGGAACGAGTCACTGAGCCTGATTTTTCCAAGCCTGTCGCGATCATTCCCAACTTGGTCAATCCGATTCCTGCGACGACCTACCCGAACGGGGTTGGCCAGTTGACTCAAGACGCTGCTTCGAATGTTCCATTGCCGCGAATCATTACAGACGGTTCGTCATCTGCCCAACCCACCACCCAGAATGTCAGCCAGCACGCGGGATCTCCTGGTGTTGCGAATCCCCCTCCGACGAAACGCTCTTCACCGTTTCCGGCGGGAGCCAAGTTGGTGAAGTCGAACTCGTTCAACATTGGCTACTCGCTGGACCAGGTTGGCCCTTCGGGTGTCGGTGCCGTTGACCTCTATATCACAGAGGACGACGGTCGCAGCTGGTTCCACTATGGCAGCGATCCAGATCGCAAGAGCCCGTTCTCGGTCCGAGTCGAGAAGAGTGGACAGTATGGATTCGCAATTCGAGCCCGCAGCGGCATCGGTCTGTCGGATGACCCACCACAACCCGGTAATCGTCCTGAGATCATCGTCGTCGTCGACGATGTCGCTCCACGCCCCAGACTCGGAAGTCTCAATCAGGGACAGGGAGTCACCCACAATCAGGTCATGCTCAGCTGGGTTCTCCTCGATGGGGATCTGCCCGAGCAGTCAGTCATGTTGTCTCGTGCATACAGTCCGACTGGTCCCTGGGAACCAATCAGCGGCTGGATTGAAAATACGGGACGATACCTCTGGTCCGTTGATCAGACCTTCGAGCGTCCGGTCTACATTCGCATCGAAGCCCGTGACCTCGCCGGCAACATCGGCAAGGCTGACTCCGATCAGCCATTGCACATCGACTTGACCCGACCAACGGCACGAATCCTCGATGTCGAGACGGTCACTCAGTAACAGCTCACATTTTCAACCGATAAACACACAACGACCGGGAAACCTGTGTTTCCCGGTCGTTTGCTTTCCAACTACTTAGTTCGTGATGACGCAGATATGTGGCACTGATCATCACATCACTGCCATTTACTTCACATCAATCAGTTCAACAAGGAAGTGCAGCTGGGCCTTCGGAGGAATCACTGGAGGGGCACCGCGATCACCGTAGCCGAGCTTTGAAGGAATTTCGAGTTCGATCATCCCGCCCTTGCCGACGTGTTGCATTCCCTCAGTCCAGCCTGCGATTACCTGATTCAGCCCGAATGCAATCGTTTCACCACGACGATAGGAGCTGTCGAAAACCGAACCATCGTCCAGCCAGCCGTGGTAGTGGACCTCCACACTCTGGCGAGCAGTGGGCTTGAGGCCCGTGCCTTCTCGGAGAATCCGATACTTCAAACCGGAATCGGTGGTGGTGAAGGCTTGTGAAGCCGCCGCATCAATCGCGCCAGCCCCCGGTGGAAGCTTGGGGAAACCACTCACATTTGGTTCGTTCGACATCCGAAATCCTACAACTACGAGCATCAAGCCAAGCCAGACTGTGACAGCCAGTTTGAATTGGCGTCAACGACCTGTCCCGAACTGAATGCACCTCATTCGCCTGATCAGTCTTTACCCAGCGGGCATCGCCCTCAAGCACAGCGGTATCGTATCCCGAGATCCCTGAGAAATCACGCCCCGCGATTCGGATGTCACCAATGCAAGCAAGGGACTCCACATTGAGATGCGGAATCCCTCGCCAATAGCACATGTTCAAACTTCGCCTGAAAAGGCTATTTGACGTCGACCAGTTCGACGAGGAAATGCAGATCGGCCTTGCGTGGGATAACGGGAGGCCTCCCCGCTTCTCCGTAGGCGAGCTTGTAAGGGATATAGAGTTCAATCATCCCGCCTTCACCGACCAATTGCAGCCCCTCGGTCCAGCCTTTAACCACCTGATTCAGAGGGAACTCAGCGGTCATACGACGCTTATACGAGCTGTCAAAGACTGATCCATCATCCATCCAGCCGTGGTAGTGAACTTCAACGACCTGGCTGGCAGACGGCTTTTCTCCCTTTCCCTCGCGGAGAACGCGATACTTCAATCCCGACTTGGTGGTCGAGAAGGTCTTAGGAGCATTCTCGGAGATCTGCCCAGCGCCTTTGGGGAGCTGTGGGAGTTCAACCTCTTTGGCGTCCTCTGCAATCGAGAACGCCGCCGTAAAGACCATCAAACCCACCAGGGCGACGCCCGCCAACTTTTTCAGAAGCATTGTGCACCTGATCCAAATGAACACGATCAATTCCGCCTGACCAGCCGACACCCTGCGGGAGTACGCCTCAGACACGCTGGAATGCTATCCCGAGACCCGGTGTAAATCACCCCCAAATTGATGACGCGGGAACTGGAGAGCTCGTCCAGCAAGCTTCTTCTCAGTTTCCCGGCTGACGCTGAGGGCGTGGGCAGGGTATCATTCAACCAGGAGTACGATCCCTCTTTTGCTATCATCTCTCTCGAACGTGGAGCCTCACGCATGCCTCAAGCCATCGCCAATCCGGACGACCTGCGGGCATTCGCCGCCAAGCTCAAGCAGTTCAATACCACGCTGACCGACCAGGCCGCGATGCTGTTGTCCAAGCTGGATGTCATGAGCGCGACATGGCGGGATCAGGAGAACGCCAAGTTCTCGGAAGAGTTCAAGGAGCATGTCCGCCTGCTCGGTAAGTTCGTGGAAGCCAACAACCAGCACATCCCGTATCTGCTGCGAAAAGCGGATCGACTCGACGAATACCTGCAGCAGCGTTAGCAGTGCGGCATTCACTCACCCGAAGCGTCAGCGAGGGTGAGGCACATGGAGGATAGCGAACATCTCCGGTTTGCAAAATCAATGAGTGCAATGATTTACACTGGCATTCAGAGATACAATTCATTTGCCTCC
>QWOR01000237.1 GCA_003669575.1 Planctomycetota bacterium
CCTGGAAAGCAGCGGGCGGGAACCCGAACAAGGGGGCGGGACGCGACATCATCTGGCGTTCGCGAGGCAATCAGACCCCCGCAGCTTTGGAAGAAATCATCAGCGATCCGACGACGACAGAAGCTCAATTGCCACGTTACTTCCGGGCGTTCGACTTCCTCAGCGGAACCGCTGCCCAAACCGCGATCGCCGAACTGGCCTTCAATGAGGCAACTGGAGATGCCGCTCGCAAGAATCTGATCGCCAACGAAGCGATCAGTCGGCTCTCCGCCGAAGTCGCATCGAATCCTAAGTACGCCCCAGCTGTCGCACGCGTTCTCGATTCGCAGAAGGGGACATCGAACTTCATCAAGCTGGTCGCGAACCTCAGCCTTCAAGACCGCTACGCCGACCTCCTCGACCTAGCCGTCAGCAAGCCCGAGGAGCAGTTGGGCGTCGAAGCCGCGACCGCGTTGCTGCAGAAAGATCAGGTCGAACTTTTCAGCAAGGCGATCCACGGCGAGGCTGCGAATGCTCTCGCTGCGATTTCCGTTCTCGGTCTGTCGGGGCAGGGCAAGGCCGCCGGACTGCTGCTCGATACTCTCAAGGACAATCAGCTGCCGGTCGAGCTGCGGCGGGCGGCGGTGAAATCTTTAGGAAATATCCGCCCCGGGGCTCAAGAACTGGCCAAGCTGGCCGGTGATAACGGCATCCCCGCCGAACTGAAAGAGGTCACAGCTGCGACTCTGCATGGGGTGCAATGGGGGGATATCAAGGAGCAGGCGAACAAGCTCTACCCGCTTCCGCCGGGTAAGGACAGTGAACCGATCCCGCCGTTGACCGAACTGGCCAAGCGGACCGGCGACGTGGCGAACGGGCGGATCATCTTCAACACGACCGGCACCTGTAACAAGTGCCACATCGTGAACGGCATCGGTCGCGATGTCGGGCCGAATCTCTCCGAAATCGGCAAGAAGCTGAGCCGTCAGGCGATGTTCGAATCGATCCTCTACCCCAGCGCGGGGCTCAGCCACAACTACGAACAGTGGTCGATCACCACCACCGAAGGCCAGGTCTTCGTCGGCCTGCTCGTGAGCAGTACCGATACCGAGACCCAGCTGAAGGACATCAACGGAATCGTCCGCACCTTCAAGGCTGCCGAGATCGAAGACAAGATCAAACAGTCGGTCTCACTCATGCCCGCTGACCTGCAGAAGATCATGAGCGTGCAGGAAATGACCGACGTGGTCGAGTACCTGACCACGCTGCGGGAGGTTGCTCCTGTCGAGAAGAAGTAACTCCATTTGTCACGGAGATTACGCTCCGGCCCTCGGCTCACGCCGAGGGCTTTGCTTTATGGGGACAGAGAAGAACTTGTTATGAATCGAGACCAGCTACGTTCATTCATCGTCTGGTGTGGGATTTTTTCTTTGTGGCTGTTGGTCCCCTGCTTGTATGCCGCTGCGCCAGAGCTGACGGTCCTCCATCACTCCGTGGTGAACGATGAGATCGTCGATGCCCAGACTCCGACGGGACTGGTGAAGGATCCCAGCGACGACAGTCTGGTTCTGGCGTTTCAGGATCATGGGGATGTGGTGGCGGGGACGGTGACGCACTATGTTCGCAGCACCGATGGCGGCCGATCGTGGGGGAAACCGTTCGCCAGCTACCAGCATCCTGACAAGAAGGTCGGTGCGGGTGTGGGGTATGTGCAGCTGACACCGCAGCGCTGCGTCGCAGTCATCATGGAGATCTCGCACACCGACGTGACCGTGGAAGGGTTCAAGGCTCCTCGCAAATCACGCACGGTGTTTGCGGAGTTCGATCCCAAAACGGCCAGACTGACGCCGGTGGCAGTGATCCCCCAGCCGGAAGACACGCTCGTCGGGGTGATGGCGACCAATCTATTCCAGTTGTCGAACGGCGATCTCGTTCTTCCGGCCTACCAGATACCCATGGACTTTTCCCGTCCCAAACCAGGCGTGACGTACGGCTCGGGTCTGTTTCGCAGCCGCGACGGCGGAAAGTCATGGAGCGAATTTGAACTCGTCTTCGGAAAGAACGAAGTCCATCCCGACATCTTCTACAACGAGTCAGTGATCTTTGAGAAACCTGACGGGACACTTGTTGCCTGGGCCCGGTACGACAACGACACTCCGCCGGCTCAGCGTTTCATGGGGATCACGTTTTCCCAGGACGCGGGGCGCTCCTGGACCCCTCCGATAGACAGCTCGATCCCCGCGATCTGCCCGTCGCGGCTGCGCTGCCCCGATGGAAGTTACCTGATGTTCGCCGGGGCACTGGATGCCGCCATCCCTCGGACCTGCATGCTCTACCACAGCCCTGACGGCGAGACCATAACTCAGCTGGGGGTACCGTTCTATACCAGAACGAATGGCCGTCCGCAGAACACAGCGACCGGTGGGTCACAGGTGCTGATTCACTGGAAAGACGATCAATACGTCCTGTCGTTCTATGCAGCGGACAAGCTGTTGCCGGGACGTGACCACACCTACATTGATAGCAATGTTGTGGAAATCAATTCCCGATCGCCTCGGTAAAGGCTCGGTCGACTTGCTTACGCGTCAGTCGAAGGAGCAGCAGGCGGGGTACTACGTTTGAACGCCACCGATGTATCGATCTGGTAGTCGTTCACGAGAGCCTGGTCAAAATCGTACACGCCGAAGAAGTCGGAAAGCTGGTCGCGGTCGGTCTTCCGCATTTCCCCACATTCGATCAGCTCGAACACAATCCGACCAAAATCGTCGGTCGAACGGACTCCCCAGTACTGGAAGACCGCCTTGGCGAGCATACCAAATTTTTTCAGCCCGAGGTCGCGCACTCCCACCAACAGCTCGGGGCCGGTGATGTGTGCCGAGTCATCATCCGTTTCCTGCGAGGCCTTCTTCAAGTTCTCCTGCGAAAACTGCAGGGCCTCGAAGACGAACCGGTAGGCGTCCGGGTGGAACTTGAGTCGAGAAGGACGCAACCTGCTGGTGAGGGCCATGACTCCGATTCCCCTGAAAGGGATGCAACTGCCACCCTCCACATCGGAGAGTGACAATGAACTATATACCCTGATCGGTATTCATGGAAAGCCCCTCTGCAGAGATGATTTTCTTCCGCAAAGTTTTCTTGACAGGAGTTTTCATTCGAGTCGCTATTTTTCAGCTGGAATGCACAGTCCCGGCTGTCCCGAAATGCGATCGGTAAACCACCAGACCGTACGACCCCTACAGACACCCATCTTTCCCAGTCGCCAATCTTTCGGCAGAGTTTGCCTCACCGGAGAAGTTTCCGGTCGTCGATACTCACTGCGGAATACCGTTCCAAGAGTCTGATGTGTCATCGATGAGAGAATGGGGATCGTCGTGTACTCAACCAACGACACAGCCCGCCCGCTACTGCGTCTGGTCGGTTTGATCGCTTCGGTGGTCGCTTTTGCGAGTCTTTGGTCGGGGGACCAAAAGATTCAGCAGGAGATTGCTGCTGCCCGGGCGAAAAACCAATCGGTCTACGCCGGACCGTCCGTTCTGCAGAACATCCCCGTTTCGCCACGGGTCTCTGCCACGAAACTGGTCGAGCGGGCCACATCGCCGATTCTCGGGCTGCTGGATCGGATTCCCCAGGGGCAGTATCAGCTGTTCGATGGCCGGGGACGAGTGGGCATGCTCGTCCTGGAAAACAGCCGCCAGGGGGCTGGCACATTCGCCGCTCCATTCCAGCAGTCGCTGACGATCCAGACGTCGTGCGGCGAAATGCTCCTGAAGCCGATTCAGTCGGTGTCGGCTTCGTCGTTGATTTACCGGTAATAACGACACGCGGCCGATCGATGATGTTCCGATCGGCCGCAGGATTGAACTCGTTGCTGACTTTCGAAAATGACCGAGAGCTTACTTTTTCAGCTTCTCGATCGCGGCTGCGACTGCCTTGCTGTCATCCGCAGCGGCAACCATCGTGTTCTTGTAGGCGATCTTGCCATCGAGGCCGACGACAAAGGTCCAGCGTTTGGCGGTCGCCTTGCGGGTCAGCGAAATCTCCTTGCCATCCGAGGTTTTGACCTTCGCCACCTTGTCAGCGATCTCGACCGGGACACCGAACTTCGTGGCGACTTCACCTTCGACATCGGCCAGCAGCGCGAAGTTCAGCTTCTGGTCCTTCTTGAAGATCTGGTGGTTCTCGACAGTGTCGCCGCTCACGCCGACAACTTCGACGCCGTTATCCTGCAGCTTTGACAGATCGTCGCGGAAGCCGCACGCCTGCTTGGTACAGCCGCCAGTCAGGTCGGCAGGGTAGAAGTAGACCACAACGATTTTCTTACCGAAGTGGTCCGCGGATTTCCAGTCCTTCCCGGCATCGTCCTTGACGCTGAATTCCGGAGCTGTGGCCCCCACATCGAGTTTTGCTTCTTCAGCCATAATGTTTTGTCCGATTCCAAATACCGCCAACCCCAGGGCCGTCACGGTCGCCAATGTCCAGGTGCTAAGACGCTGCATGAGAGAGATCCTCTTTTATAGGTCAATCGATGAGGCCACCGCGTTGCGCGGCTCAAATGCCGAACACGGGCAGGCTGATACCATCCCAGAATACGACGCCTGGAATCTGCTGGTCAAACAACACGGATAAAATCCTCGGTGTTTGCGACTCGGCAGGCATGTCATTCACGTCCGAAAGGGTGTCCCGCCTTCGACTCGCCTGACCTGCCGTTCGCCCTTCGCAAATCTTCCCGCTACAATCAGCGACCATCACTCGCTCATCGAACCGGGAAAGGTTCCTGTGTCGTCCTGGATCCTCCAGCACTTTCTGAATCCGGCGCTGTTTTGGCCGGGAGTCGCGCTGGCTGCACTGCCGATCATCATCCATTTGATCAATCGGTTGCGGTATAAGCGGGTCCGTTTTGCGGCGATGGAATTCCTTCTCGCCAGCGAGCAGAAGAACCGTCGCCGTGTGTTGCTGGAACAGCTGCTGCTTCTGCTGGCCCGGATACTGCTCGTGCTGTTGATCCTGGGGTTGATCGGTCGGTTGATTGTCGACCCCAAGCACCTGTCATTGTTTCAAGGGGCGCGAACTCACCATGTCATCCTGCTCGATGACACGGGGTCGATGCGGGACCGGCTCGGCGAGTCGAGCGTGTTTGACCAGGCCCGCGATGTGGTGCGCGGAATCATTGCCCAGGGAGCTGAGCGGCCCGGCACGCAGCGTGTCACGCTGGTCATGCTGTCCAATCCCACCGAGACTTCGTCCGGACTGACTGAACGGGATGTCGACGCCCAACTGCTCGACGACTCGGCCGCCCAGCTGCAGGACCTGACCTGTTCCTTCCGTACTGGTAATCCCGTTGCGGCCTTGAGTTCCGTACGCAGTCGACTCATCAGCGACCGGGCCACGGAAAAGGTGCTCCACATCCTGTCCGACTTTCGCAAGCCCGACTGGTATGACAATGGGGCACTGATCAGCGAGCTGGAGGCGTTGGACAATGCCCAGGTCAGTTTGAACCTGGTACGGCTCGTGAACGAGCAGCACGAGAATCTTGCGATTACTGATCTCACCGGCGCCGTGGAGACAGCTGCAGTGGGTGTCCCGATCGTGATGCGGGCCAAAGTGTTGAACGCTGGGAAACGTGAGGTCAACACCTCCAAGCTGGCCGTGGCGATTGATGGCCAGGCCCTCAATCGCCGTGAGCCGCTTCCTCCACTCCCCGCTGGCGAAACTCGTGAAGTGACGTTCGACGTGGATTTCGCCAGCAGTGGCCTGCACCGAGTCGAGGTTTCTCTGGAAGCCGATGCACTTGAAGCGGACAATATTCGGCGGATCGCCGTGGATGTTCCGCAGTCAAACCCCGTTCTTGTGATTGACGGTACCGCAGGGGCTGTGCAGGGGCGGTACGTGGCCGACGCCCTGGCAGCTGATCAGTCCGTCACCGGATACTCGGTAACGATTGATGGCCCCGAGGGATTGCGGAAACGCGATCTCACTCCCTTTGCGTTGATCTATCTGCTAAACGTTTCGGACCTGCCACTTGATGCGACCGATGCCATTCGTAAATACGTTCGCGATGGAGGTGGACTCGCATTCTTTGCGGGTGAAACGCTGAACTCGACATTCTACAACAAAGAGTTCTACGCATCTGGAAAGGGACTGCTCCCCGTCTCACTGGCTCCCACTCCAACGCTGCTGCCGCCAGCTCCAGGGACGACTCCCACGCCTGATTTGGTCGTCACGGACCATCCGGTTTTCGCGATCCTCGCGGGACAAGAGAATCCGTTGATCGACTTCGTAAAGATCAATGCGTACTTCGCAGTCGATACCTCAGCTCCGCGGGCAGAGGGAACGCGCGTCATCGCCAGCCTGCGTGATGGGGCTCCGCTGATGTTGGAGAGCGAGTATGGACAGGGGCGCGTACTGACATGTCTGACTGCGGCTGGTCCAACGCCGCTCTCGGAGACCATGCAGAAGCTGGCAATCGATCCTGATTCTCCCGGCGAAGTTCCGCCAGCGGTGTGGAACAACTGGGCCAGCGGCAACGCCAGTCCAACATTCGTCGTGGCCCAGCTGGAGATCGCTCGCCGCCTGGCCCGAAAGGACAGGGCACTTCCGCACAAGATCGTGGGGGAAGAGATCGCTGGCACACTCGATCAGGCGGTCTTCCTGGATGATGTCGAGATCCGGACTCCCGATGATCAGGTCATCAAGATCAAGGCGGACCATGCGGGAGAGGGGCCGGAGAACGCCTCGGCCGCGACGACCTCGCACACCGTGAGCTACCACTTCCGGGAGACTGATTCACCGGGCGTCTATGGGTTGCGTCGCTTTCGTAAGGATCAGACGACGCAGGAGACCCTGCTGGCCTACAACGTTCCGCCCCAGGAAAGCCAGCTTGAACTGATTACCGACGATCAGCTGAAAAAGCAGCTGGGCGGCATTGAGTTCACCATTCAGTCTCCGGGAGAAACCGATTGGCTACGTCGGGAATCTCCGGGCGAAGAGGTTCGCTGGTGGTTGCTGTGGGGGCTGATCCTGATCGGCCTGCTGGAGCAGACGCTGGCCTCGCGAGTGAGTTATCACTCAGCAGCCAATCAGAAATAATCACTCCCCGGGGAACACGCCTTGGCGACAACTCCCGATACACCGAAACCACAGCGTCACCTTCCGTTTGGTGGTGTGCTGTCGTTAATCGCGGGAGTGTTTATGACAGCGACGGAGCTTTCGACCAAGTTCATCGAGGGGCGATTAGGGTCATTTGGTCACGGGACAATCCTGTTCTGCGGGACCCTGTTCGCGGTCTGGGGCCTCAAGGAGATGATTGCTGGCTGGTGGCCGCGTATCGGTCGCAATACTCTGATTCGGAATCGATTTCATCTTCCGACCGAGGGATGGGCGTTTCTGATGATGATGTTCGTGTTGTTCATCGGGTCGCTGATGGGCAGATCGAACCCGCTAATGCTCGTCTTCTCGATGATGGCCGGTGCGTTTGTGATGAATGGCTGGCTGACATTCACCTATCTTAAGGGAGTGACCGTCGAACGAGTCCTTCCCGAACGTGTGATGGCCGGAGAGCCTTTCTCCGTTGAGGTTTCGATCCGGAACAGTAAGGGCTGGCTTTCTGCCTGGATGATGACGGTCAAGGATCATGTGTTGGGGCGATCGACGACCCTGGCTCCGGAAGTCGCGTTTATTCGAGTTCCTCCGGGTGAACACCAGCGTGGTCACTATCAACTGGTTCTGGCTGACAGAGGACGGTACCAGTTCGGCCCAGTTTATGTGGATACTCGATTTCCGCTCGGGCTGGTGGAACGTGGATTGAATCTCGAAGTGGCTGCGCGTCTGCGGGTCTATCCACGATTGGGGCGACTACAGCCCGACTGGAAAAGGAAACTCCAGAACGCGACGGAGCAAACTTCTTCGCAGATTGCTCAGGGGGGAGTCTTTGCTGACGAGTTTCACCGACTGCGTGAGTATCGTCCGGGTGACGATATGCGATCCATTCACTGGAGAACCTCGGCACGCCGCAATGAACTGATGGTTCGCGAGCATCGCGACAGCCGTGACCGCAGCCTATTGATCCTGGTCGATTCTTGGTTGCCCGCACGGTCTGGCGAATCAACCATTGAGGACTTTGAACACGCCCTGTCATTTGCAGCGACCATCTGCGTCGATGCCGCACGCAACAGCCGCGAGTCACGAATTACGCTGGCCGTGAAAGGGGAGTCGCTGCGGGTCTGGCGTGGTGGCAGTGGTGGCGAACGTATCGAGGATCTGCTCGATGTGCTGGCTGACGTGTTCCCGAATAATGACACTAAGCTGGGGCCACTCTTCGAAGCGACCTCCTTGGATCGCTCCGGGTTGCCTCGTGTTCTGCTTCTCACGGCCCGGCCGAATGAAGCCCAGGCTGAGATTCAAAAACAGTCTGTTCAGGACCACACGCTCTCTTCGATTCAGGTATTGAGCCTTGGATCCCCGAACCTCAAGCAGATCTTTGAGGTCATATAAGTCAGTGTTGCTGTGCTGTCGATTCGCAGTTGTTATGAATCGCGAACAGCGTTGACGCTCACGACAGGATGACTGATGAAATCGTTGCTGATTCTCATGGCGCTGGTGGCAGGCGTGGCGACCTCAGCCCAGGCGGTGATCAACTCACAGCTGAGAGGTCGACTGGCTGAGCCGATGCAGGCCGCCACACTCTCATTCACTGTGGGTACGTTGATCTGTTTTGCTTACTGTTTTTTGAGTCGCATACCGTTCCCTACGCTGGAAACCTTGAAAGGGTTGCCGTGGTGGATGTGGACTGGCGGCGCGCTGGGGACTCTCTTTGTCTGGACTAGTATTCTGGTCACGCGTCAGATCGGCGTAGCCGCCATGATCGGGCTGGTGGTGGCTGGGCAGATGATCGCGTCACTGGTGATCGATCATTACGGCCTGTTCCACTCGCAGGTCCGGCTGGCATCGCCGGGGCGGGTTCTGGGAGCGGGGCTGGTCATCCTGGGAGTGGCGCTCATGACCAGCTCCATGGACCGCAAGCCGTCCTCGAATGCGCCGACGAGCGAGACTCCCGCCGAGATCAAATAGTGTCAGGCCGACTTTGACCGGCGTTCGGTGCCCCGTTGAATCGTTCTCTTTCGTTCATCACTGGACAGTGCGTAGACCGTTCGCAGTAACCGCTCCATCGCTGGCGAAAGCTCACACTGCCGTCGTCCCATGGCGGTTCGAGCGGCCGCCAGAGTTGGCTCGAGACCTTCCGGGAACTCCTCAATCGCCCCATGCCAGACGCGACTGAACGACGGGATATGCTTGGGAAGCAGTCGTCCGCCCGGCAGGATCATGCTCATCACGCCGACCGAGGATCCGGTATTGAAGAGGCTGCAGAGTGCGGTCTTGGAGTGGTCACCGACGAAGCACCCGACTTTGGTTGATCCACTGGGGATCGACTCGCCCCACAGGGGCACCGAGACCGCCGAATAGTCGTTCTTCAGGTCACTGTTCGTGCTAAGAGCTCCCAGGTTGACCCACGGGCAGATGTAGCTGTGCCCCAGAAAACCGTCGTGGTATTTGTTCGAGAACCCGTGGAAGATGCTCTCTTCGATTTCACCGCCGACACGACAGACCGGCCCGATCGTGGTTCCGGCTTTGACATTGGCCCGGAAAAGCTGTGAGTCTCGTCCGATGAATGCAGGGCCCTCAATGCGAGTAAATGGTTGAATCTGAGCTCCCTCTTCAATCCAGACGGGGCCGCGTCGGGCATCGATCACGACAAAAGGGTCGATCTGGGCCGAAGGGTGGATGAAGAAGTTGTCGTCCATCCCGAGCAGAGCCACCTGAGGTCCGACGTTGATCTTCGATGGTCCGCGCTGCCTCGCCCGGAAGTCCTGCTCCAGCAGGGATCCGTTGTGATGCACCAGATCCCAGGGATACTGAATCAGATGACCAGTCGCCGGGACTGCGCGCTGATCGCGAGCCCACTTCTCGGCGCTGGTGGCGATGTGAAACGGATCAAGTTGTGCGGCGTCAGCGGGATTGATCATTAATCCCACGAGCGTGTCATTCAGCCAGAGGCGTCGCCCGGCAAGAGTGTCTTCAGCTGGTGAACATCGGGGAGCCAGCGACCATTGAGCAGAAGTGTCGGCTCGGATCGCAGCCAGTCCCCGCGATTGATCAGAGCGGTCGGGTGTTCCTCCTGGTACGCATCGGCCAGCCATGAGCGGATGAAGCCCCCCCACTTCGACGGGACCAGAGAACGGTTCACTCGCTCGCGCAGCCCGGACTGTCCACACACCAGCTCGAATACCGGTCGCAGCCAGCAGAGCGGACGCAGCTGGTTGGCTATCGCATCCTCGAAATAGGCCACTTGCATGTTGAGATCCTTCTCCTGCACTGGGAGAACAGTCAAAGATCACTTGGGAATGATCGATGAATCGGTGACGTTGCCCCCCGGGAAAACTTCACCTCTCTCCGCTGCGGGACTATACTTCCGATGTCGAGTCGAGGGGAACAGAGAGTCGCTGGAAGCCAGCTCCTGTCACGTGGGCTCGCTTTTCGCGAACACAGGTTTTCACTTTGGAGACGCCCCATGACCGGTCAGGTGCCCTCGATCGAGCTTTTGGAATCAACACATAAGTTTCCGTGCGTTTTTACGTTCAAGGCCATTGGCCTGACATCGAATGATTTCGTCGATCGAGTTTTGGCTGCCGTGAAGCATGAGCTGAAGACCGATGTGGATCCGCCTTATTCCTCTCGTGTCACTGCGGGAGTCAAACACACGAGCGTCACGATCGAGCCGACGGTGACCTCGGCGGAACAGGTGATTGCGATCTATCACAGCATCCATGCGGTTGAGGGCATTGTCATGATGATGTAGCGGTCAGACGCTACACGAGACCATTGCGTTTCCGGATAAACCACTCTGCGGTCATCAGGCCGACAAAGACCAGCATCAGGGGCCAGTTGTCCCACAGATTGACCAGCCGGTTCCGCGTGAGTTCCGTGCTGATGCCGGACTTGAGGAGGTCGTCCAGAAACGCTCCCAGCTTCTCGGGGGGGACGACGCTGGCACCGGTAAGTTCGGCGATCTCAGCCATCAGGTCGGGGTCAGCTGCAGGATTATCCAGCTCGGGGTCGCGTGCTTCGACGATAAAGCGGGTCGTCGTCGGAATCCCTGCCGATTTTCCCTCTACCGTAGCTCGGGCAGTCACCCAATAGTCACCAGGTACCGCCGGGCTGACAAACTCCGCGATCGCACCTTCTGCGTTCTTTTGTGAGGCGACCGGGACGGGCTTACCCTGTTGAGGCCCCTGGACTTCGACCTGGAATTCCGCATTGGGTATGGGTTGGTTTTGCTTGTCGTGCAGCTTCATCACAATCGGGACTTTACCTCCCGGGGCAAAGTTCCGGGGATCGATGATCACTTGCAAGGGTTGATCGCTGTCCTGCTCTTTGTGGGCCAGCCAGAGCAACATCTGCTGCCAGAACCGCTGGTGCAGAGGGCCATACCCCCCCAGATGCCAGAGATAAGTTTCATCGACAGCCAGTGCTGCAACTCGCGAACGTCCGACGTCAGTCGCAAGGAGTAGTGGATCGCCATCGGCTGACTCGGCCAGTATCTCCACGCTCGCATTCGCCGGGGTCAGTCGTGTGGCTCCATTCAGTTGGGGGAGAGTCCGCCACGTCTGATCGTTACTGCCGGGATTGATCACCATGAGGAAGTGACTCTCACCTGTCTCGGTCGGCAGCATCTGGATCTTCTTGCGCAGCTGTTGTGTCGGATCAATCATTCCCGGAGGGGTGGCGGTTCCCTCGAGTTTTACGGGGAACAGTTTGCCGAGTTCAGTTCCCGCGTAACCACCGGTGCTGTAGTTCAGTTCTCCTCCGAGCAGGCACAGCCCCGCGCCTTCCCGAACACGTGCTGCAAAATCATTCAGGAGGTTCTTACCGGGAGCCAGAAAGACTGACGCGGGGACATCGCCGAGGATATAGACATCGTACTTCCCCTTGGCAAAGAGACTGGCATCCCGCTTGGGATCTTCGATCCAGTCGAGGCGAATCCGGGTCTCGTTGAGTCGGCGAATGAATTTCTGTTCGGTCCGACCGAGTCGATCAATGTAGGCCACGCTCATTCCGCCTTTGGTGACGGTGATGAGTGTTTCGAGCCGGTTGTTGGTTGTCTTGACCTCGCCCATGAGCGGTTCAGCGACCAGGGCGATCTTGTATTCACCCGGCATCATGGCGACGAATGACAGCTGGACCGGTTGAGCCACGGCATTCTCGGTCGGCGAGAGTTCTACCGAAGTTCTTGTGTCGAGCGAGACAGGAGCGTCTTTCCATTCTCCGGTCTCGCCCGGCCTTTTGCCTGTGCGATCCTCGATCATGAGCTTGACCCGGACCTTCCGTCCGGCGGCACCGACCATGCGGATGCGAGCTTTGACAACCTCGATCTTTCGTTCATAGGTGAGGGAGTTGACGAGCAGGTCTTCCACGGCGATGTCGGAACCCGTCGTGGTGATCTCAGGCGTGCCGTAGAGAGTCGTGTAGATGGGAACCGATTTCTGTGCCGCAAAACGCCGGGCGGCGGCCCGTGGATCGACATCAATTTCGCCACTGGCTCGTTGGGCTCCGTCACTGAGCAGGAATGTTGCCGCCAATCGCTTGGCCTGGTCCTCTTTTCGGAGTTCCTCAATCGCCAGTCCGATTGCGGTGAACTGCCCGTCATCAGTGGGAGTGAGTGTCTCGACCGACTTCGACGACTCCGCAAACTCAATAAACCGGATGTCGACTTTTTCCCGCAGGTTCTTCAGCGAGGGAGCAATCTCCTCGATGGTCTTGCGCAGCTGTTGCCCGCGAGTGGTTCCTGCGGGGCCGTCTGGTGTATTCATGCTGCGGCTGTGGTCGACGAGGAACACCAGCTGGGCACCGCGTTCATCGATCTCGCTGAACTCCAGAGCCGGGCGGAACATGGCAAATAGCAAAACAGTCGCAGCGAGCAAACGCATCCCCAGCAGCAAGCGTCGCTTGGCTGTCGGAAAAGCCTGGATTCGCGAGGGGTACGTTCCCAACACCAGTCCGTACACCAGCCCAGCGACCAGCAACATCAGCGGCCACGACCAGACAGGACTGAAGACCAGATGGACATCCATAAATCGCAGATCCGACTGCCAGGATTCCGACGGGGAGATCGGAATGATACCTCAGTCCTGCAAAAGAAACGTCTAAGGGGACACTCCGATTCGCTTGCTGATCCGCAGTTTTTCCCGCTGGAGCAGAACTTCCAAACGCTGTTCGATCGGATCGTACTCGCAGTTCGAGACACCGAAGCCAAAACTCTGAGTTTTGAGTTCGTAGGCGACCTGGCCAGACTGTTTATCGACCAGTGACAGATGGACCTTCTGGACCGAATACCCCGCGACTTGCGACTCCTCCACCCTGATAAGTGGCAGGACGGGACAGCGGTCTATGGAATTCGTGAGCAAAAATCCCTCGAAAGGATACGTCCACCGAAGTTCAGGGGCCTCGCGCGAGATGGCCGTGACATTGCCGTGAACCGGAACTGCCGGACAATCCAGAAAGGCCTGTTTGGGTGATGAGTCCCCGACGAGATAGAAATGATTTCGATCCCAGACGCAGTAGTCGACAGGACCGTCCGGTTCTGAATCTGACTCGC
This sequence comes from Planctomycetota bacterium, assembly GCA_003669575.1. GTDB lineage: Bacteria > Planctomycetota > Planctomycetia > Planctomycetales > Planctomycetaceae > TH-plancto1. Next base: position 13,628 of record QWOR01000237.1, read on the forward strand.
TGACTTTCACGCGTTCGAA
>QWOR01000283.1 GCA_003669575.1 Planctomycetota bacterium
GATCGATGCGGGCATCCGCTGGATGAACAACAACATCCGTATTCATACCAACCCCGGTGCAGAGAACTCGCCCTACCTGCTGTACTATCTCTATGGGCTTGAGCGGGCCGGAAAGTTCACCGGACAACGCTTCTTTGGGTTAACCGACTGGTATCGCGAAGGAGCCCGATTTCTCACCGAAGGACAATCTAACATCGACGGCTCGTGGCCCGGGGATAACGGGCGTGAGATCAGCACCGCTTACTGCCTGTTGTTTCTCTCGAAAGGCCTCAGCCCGGTTCTGATCAATAAGCTGCAGTACGGCCCCCGTGACCCTCAGTCAAATCGAATCTCCCGGCCCGACTGGAACCGTCATCGCCATGACGTTTCCAACCTGGTTGACGCCATCTCCATTCGCAAGGACTGGCCGCATTACCTCAGCTGGCAGACACTCGATCTGCAGGTCGCGACGAAGGGCGAAGGCGTCATGGCCCTGCAGCAGGCTCCCATCGCCTACCTCTCCGGCGATCAGGATCTCGATTCGATCACCGAAGAGGAGGTGACTCTCTTGCGGGACTACATCCAGCAGGGTGGATTCCTGTTCGGAGTTCAAAACTGTGAGAGCACCGCCTTCGATCAGGGATTCCGGCATCTCATCATTCGGATGTTCCCCAGTGGGGACTACCAGCTGCGAAAGCTCGAAAAGACTCACGATGTCTACCGGGCTGAGACAGTGTTTCTGGCAGATCCCCCGGAACTGTGGGGCGTCGATTTCGGCTGTCGTACTGCAATCATGTATGCGCCGTACGACCACGCCTGCCGCTGGGATAAGTGGATGCGGAATGACAGCGCCCGAGCGAACAATGAAATTCGCGCACAGATTGGCAAGTCGATACAGCTGGGGGTGAACGTCGTGGCATACGCCACGGGCCGCGAGTTGCGAGACAAGCTGCAGCGACCGAACTCACAGATTGCCTTGAGCGATTCGGAAACTCGCGGTCAACTGCGAATCGGACGACTCAAACACTCCGGAGGCTGGGATACGGCGGCGAGTGCGGTCAGCAATCTGGGACGGGCTCTTCAGGAGAAGGCTCGCGTTGCGACAACACCCGATTCCCCTGTGTTCTCGGCCAATGACCCGGCGTTGTTCGCCTGTCCCATCCTCTACATGCATGGACGCAAGAACTTCTCGTTCACACAGGAAGAGGCGACCCAGCTGAAGGCCTATTTCGACAATGGTGGGTTCCTGATGGCGGATGCGTGCTGTGGAGCCCGGCAGTTCGATGAGAGCTTCCGCAAAGCCATTCACCAGATCTTCGGCCAGGAACTCAAACCGATTCCCGCTGATCACGAGATGTTCCACTCGACGCAAGGCTTTGATGTCCGACAGGTGAAACGCCGCATACCCGCCGCCGGGCAGAACACTTCGATCAATGCGGAGGTCACCGCTGGAGAACCGCTGTTTGAGGGGATTGAGATCAAAGGAGCCAACGGTGCTCCCGACCGATACGTGGTCGTGTACAGCAAGTACGACATCAGCTGCGCGCTGGAACGTCAGCAGACACTCTCCTGCGCGGGCTACCTGGATGACGATGCCGTGAAGCTGGCGGTCAATATCGTACTCTATGCGTTGTATCAATAAGCGATCGCAGGTTCCCCGTCCGGTGGTGGCCGCTCCGCTGGCTGTTGAGAAGTTCATGGAGAAGAGGGGACATTGCCCACCCAGGGTCTGGCAACCTGCCGGGCGAAAGAACGTCGCAATCCGCTAACATTGCCGAGGTGTCACGATGAGAATGCCAGCTGTGAGTTTGAGCGAGGTGTGCCGGGGGATTCCCATGCATTGCGTGAAACTTCACTGCCTCCTCCCAAATTCCTCTACACCGAGTCGTCAGCTGGATTCGATATTTCCCTGATGGCATAGCCCCGAGGACAATCGCTCCTTTGGAAACCCTTGGGAATGGGTACTCCACTCACCCTCACAACCCACAGAAACCCACCATCAAAAACAGGCGGAGTTTTCCGACTTCGGGCCGTTCACTGTTGGCAATAGTTTCGATTCCGCGCATACTGCCAGTTCACAAACTCTTGTCAGTCTGGGCCTTTCGGTCGCGGTGTCGCCTGAATGTTTTCTCAGCATCCGCTTGAGGAAGCGCAGTGCGAATTGCTTTCGACCACACCATCCATACCCGTTTCCATCGCCCGCGCGGTTTCCCCCGCTCAGCGACGATGAAAATGGATCTGTGATTGGAGTCCACTCATGCCAGTCATCCTGCATGTCGATCCATCGACTGCTGATCGCGATTCCATTCGCCAGGCCTTGGCGTCTCAAGAGACATGGTCTATTGAAGGTGCCGAGAGCTACGACGAAGCCCGCTCTCGCCTGGATCAGGGACCGGTCGATCTGATTCTGTGCGAGGCTGAACTCGGCGACGGTGAGTGGCGTGATCTTGTGAGCGCGGTCAGCAGTCGCCAGATGACAACTCCGGTCATTATCGTCAGTTCCCAGATGACGGTGGAGTCCGCTGCACAGGCTGTCCGCGAAGGAGCGGAAGGAGTCCTGGTCAAGGGTGGTGATGCGAGCGAATGGCTCTTTCCGCTCGAATGTGCCCTCGATCGGGCGACGAGCCGATCGACGCGACTCGCCGCCGAGAACTCTCTCACTCAGCTCACGCAAAAGTTCGTTTTAAACAACGAGAAGGGACACATCCCCTCCCTGGTAAATCTGCTTGTTGAGAACTGCAATCGATTTGGTCTGCTGGACGACCGCGATCGCATGCGGATCCAGGTGGCACTCGAAGAGGCGCTCCTCAATTCGGTCGTCCACGGAAATCTGGAAGTCAGCTCGCGGCTGAGGGAGTTGGAGGGCGACCTGTTTGAACAGGCGATCGCAGAACGCAAGGTAATCGAACCCTATCGCAGCCGTCGCGTCACTCTGATTGCCAACTACACGTACGATGAAGCCCGCTTTACGATTCGCGACGAAGGTCCTGGCTTTGATGTCACCAAGGTCCGAAATCCGACAGAGGACGATGCGATTGCGCTCGCCAGTGGCCGAGGCATCCTGCTGATGCGGTCATTCATGGATGAAGTGGAATACAGCAACAAGGGGAACGAAGTCTCGATGGTGAAGCGACGCAGCGCCACCCAGTCCCCTCTGGCGGAGATCACCGAGGCCCGCTGTGGTGCAGCCGCACCGTAGTCATCCTGAGGTGGTCCAGGCTGTATTGACAGCTCAGACAATTCCGACCACGCTGACACCCACTTGAGATCGAGTGGGTGATTTCATTTCCACTCGGTTTCGATCGCCCGCATGGGAGAGAGAAGTGCCACCGAGTCGACTGCGCTGGATGATCTGCTGGGCTATGCTCTGGTATAGCCAATGGATGACCGCGCTCGTGGCCGCTGATACAGCGTTTCGAGTCTGTGCCTATCTCCCGGAATACCGAGTGGGTGCTGTCCCCGCTCCATCGGTTCCGGGACTGACTGACCTGATCCTCTTCTCGATTGAGGTGAACAGCGATGGCAGTCTCGACGAACGACGCTGGAACTCCAAACACTGGGAATCCATTCGGACAATTCGATCGCAGCCGGGACTCCGCACTCATATGAGCGTAGGAGGTTGGGACCGCTCGGGCGGATTCGCCGAAGTCTGCTCACAACCCGAAACCCGGCGACGGCTGGGAAGTGAACTCGTCGCGTTCTGCCGACTGCATAAGCTGCAGGGTGTCGACCTCGACTGGGAGCATCCCTCATCCAAGATCGAACAGCACAACTTCGCCGTCCTGCTGAGCGAACTGCATCCGCTCTTGCATGCCGAGGGACTGGAACTGTCCATCGCGGTGGCACCGTCTCAGAAGCTCCCCGCAGATGCATGGTCAGCAGTCGACCACATCATGCTGATGTCGTACGAAGACGCGGGTCGCCACAGCACTTTTGAATCGATGCAGCGACATGTGGCCATGCTGCTCGACCAGGGTGCCCCCGCTTCCAAAATCCTGCTCGGGCTGCCTCTCTTTGGCCGCAAAATAGAAACCCGCGAGGCGTTCTCTTACTCTGATATCATTGAGAAATTTGCCCCCCGGCCGGATCAGGATGAGGTCGAGGGCATCTACTTCAATGGTCCCGGACTGATCGCCGCAAAAACGGCCTGGGCTCAAACGGTCGGACTCGGGGGAGTCGCAGCCTGGGAACTGGGCCAGGATGCGGCGGGCGAGGCCTCTCTCATTCAACTGATCCAGCGTCACGCTCGGACAGATGAATCGCCCCCTCCCGTTGGAACAGTGCCACTCCAGGTGAATCCGTCCCCCTGAAAGTGTTGACTCACTTTTCCCGCCAGGTACTCATGGACCTGGCTATTTGGCCACCCTATCGGATGGACTGGATGTCAGCATCACCCGACGCAGGAGATGCAGATCGCGATGACACAGGAACCCTGCCGGGATGATGTGTGAATGATTTACCGACTTGGACCAGACTCGGACGCAATGTGACGCGATGGTTCCATTGCAGTCACGGACCTCCCACTTCTCGATCTCTTCCCAGGGTGTTGAGAAGCCCACAATCGTCGGTTCCATGTGGATGCCGGTTTGATCCACTCGAATGGCACCGAAGAAGTCGACGATGATCTTCGGGACCATCCACAGTCCACCGGCAATCAGGATCACACTCAGTATCGCCATTTGAATTTTCAGACCTGGCGTCGCCGGGATTTCTGAAAGCAGGAATCCCCCAGCCCCGAACATGGCTGCAGCCTGCAGCGACAGCAGAATGCCATTCTGCCAGCGTTGACGAGCAAACCCAAAGCTCAGCTGAGTCATTTGGCTCGGGGAATTGGGTTCGACCAGCGAATCACCGACAATTGACGAAAGAGAAGGAGCAAAACTCGGGTTATTGCTGAAATCCGCCATGGGATGTTTCCTGAGTAAAGTTCGAACTGATCGGCACGCGAGCCGTGTGCTGATCACGAGGAAGAAATCCGGGGTCACTAGTGGGTTGGACTAAATCGCCGGAACCAGATTCTCCGCAGCGCGTGCCACGCGAACACTGGCGTGGTAATCCGACATCGGATGCAGGGCATCCAGCCCATCGACTCGTGCCGGGAATCCATTCCTCGCAAACTCTTCCACTGTGGCCAGCAGGTGTTCACACGAGGTGTGGTCGATCAGAGCCACATTCTCATCCAGATGAATCGTGACTGCCTCGGCCTCTTTCGGGACATGATCGAACTCTTCGCAAACATGCATCGAGTTAAAGCTCACGAGTGGCTTGTTGAAGTACATGTGATAGTTCCCGTTGACCATCTCACGTCGCCAAACAGGATTGGCAAAAAAGTCGTAGATCCCCTGATAAACAGTGGGACGTTTGTTATCGGGAATGTCAGAAACCTGGATCGCCTTGCGGAAGAAATACGTATTCAGCACGAACTTGGCGACCGTGCCCGCAATGATTCCCCACAACAGGTCCGTAGCCAGCGTGGCGACGATGGTAAACGCAAAGATCCACAGCTGTTCTTTGCCAATGTGAGCAATGTGATTCCAGACGAGCGGCTCACACATTTTCCAGCCGGTGTAGATCAGAACCGAAGCGAGTACCCCCTTGGGAATCATGTTGATCAAATCACGGGCAAACACCATGTAAATGATGAGGCAGATCGCGTTCGTGAAGTTGGCCCACAGAGTCCGACCGCCCGAGGCAATATTCGCTTTGCTTTTCACTCCGCCGGGGATGATGGTCAGGCCGCCAATCAGGCTGGAAGCGATGTTGCACACCCCCATAGCGAACAGCAATCTGTTCGGCTGGGATTTCCGGTGATATGGGTCAATACGGTCAATGGCCATCGCAGTAGCCAGTGATTCCACGCCGTCGATCATCGTGAGCGTGATCACAGCCATGATCGCGGCGTACCACAGGTCGCGCCGGGCAAGCAGCTCTGAGAAGGCGGGAGCATGCACTCCATGGAAAGGATCTTTCGGCAGCGAAATCAGGAAGCCCGGGCCCAGATCCTTCAGGTGAAACACCATGCCCAGCACCACGCCAACGACGACTGCAATCAACTGCGGTGGAACGATTTTGAGCACTTTGGAGCTCTTCATGCTTCCCAGCCAGAACAACAGTGCCAGTGTCGCAAACGACACTGCGAACGCAGGATCGGTCATTCCATGAGCGAAGGTCGGAATCTCCAGCAGGTACTGGTGAAACTCGTGGGCGTGAACCTTTCCGGTATAACCAAAGAAACTCGGAATCTGTTTGACGATGATCAGCATTCCAATCGACGCCAGCATCCCCTCGACCACGCTCACCGGAATGATGGCGCAGTACCTGGCCAGTTTGAGGAGCGCCATGACAAGTTGGGCAATCCCCACCATAAAAATCACGACGAGGAGGAAGTGATATCCTTCCCCCACATGCTCAGCGTCACCGGCTCCTCCCATAGTGACCATGATCGCGAGCAACGCGGGGGCCAGCCCAGCTGCTGGTCCCGCAATCGTCATATACGAGCCGCCGATCAGCGGGAAAATCAGACCCGCAATGATCGCCGAGATGAGACCGTAGACGGGAGGAACGCCCGAAGCGATGGCGATCCCGGACGACAGCGGCAGGGAGACCAGGGAGACCACGATCCCCGACAAAATGTCATGTCTCAGGTACTTCAGCCCCGCGATGCCGTTCTCAGGCTTCACGGTCGGCTCTGCAGTGGATTGGACATCGGCTGTATGCATGAGTTGTCCTCCGGGAGGGTCCTCGTCTCGTTCTGTGCCAGCGGCGCAGCGGACAGGGACGGAACAACCGAAAGCAACCGGTATGCCGAGTCAGACGAGCAACTTTTTGCCATTCCCCAGTAAAAATTTAGCCAGCCGGAAATCTGTGAATCGCCAGTGATCGAGTGAGCATTCAGGTCCAACTGGTCGTTCAATGACCAATCTGGTCGATCAAAGAATGCCGTCATGCAGGTCGCTGGCTCATTCTTGGCCATTTCGCGACCCGTGCTATTGAACAGTTCCTGGCCAGTCTGCTCAAACATCTGACACCCAAAACCGGCTGAATCCCTCAAGTAACTGACATTCAAGGAGTTGCAACTGGCCCATAGAGCGAGAGTCCGGATAGCAACGATTTTACTTGGAACAGTATTCGCAACACTGGGTTACCCGATAGAGGCTCGTCCACAACCTGACCGCAAATTCAACTCCATGTCCCAACGCGTCGTACGCCGAATCGCCCTGCCCATGATTGGACTGGGTCTGGTGCTGTCCGCGCTGGGAATCGCAGCGGCCTGGAATGTTCATAAGCAACAGAACATCAGTTCAGAGCTGATCGCCATGGAAGTCAGCGGCGTGATCGCGATTGAGGAACTCCACTTGGAGATGCGCGAAATTCGCTACCAGATCAATCTCTTCCTGCGAACACAAAATCTGAATCACCTGGTGGAGGTCGCTCGGGCTCACGATGCCGCGGATGAACTTCTGGCGACCGCTAAATCCCTCGCCCGAGCCGACCAGGAACAGGAACTCATTCTGAAAGTGGAACGCGGCTACAGCAAGTTCTTCCGAGAGTTTCAGACCCTGTCAGAAAAGCTCCCTGCCTCCAAGGAGAATAGCGCTGCCATGAACCAGCGGGTCGAGATTTCCCCGGAGCTACAGTCGGGGCTGACCCATCTCTCGGACGAAATCCTCACTGATGAAGTCCTCCTTCCCCTGAAGGAGTGTATCTCAGTCAACAAGCAAGTCGTGGCCCGTACCAATGCCGCCAGTCAAATGACCGCTCAACACCTGAAGATCGGCTTCCTGCTTCTCGGCCTGTGTGGTGGGGCGGCCGGGCTGCTCATGGGGACGGTGATCGCACGTGCGGTGGGACAGTCGATTGTCCAGCTCGACATCTCCGTTCGCGGGGTGGCGGGCCTGCTCCCCGAACTGCTTGGCCCCGTCAAATTCTCGCGTGTCGGCGACCTGGAGGGACTCGAAGCCGGGCTCAAGACCGTCGAGGAGAACATCTCCAGCATGGTGGAGCGTCTCCAGCAGCAGGAGATCGAGATCCTGCGCAGCGAACAGCTCGCCCGGGTCGGACAGCTGGCAGCCGGGATGGCACACGAGCTGCGCAATCCACTGATGCCCATGAAAATGCTGGTCCAGGCAGCCCTGGAGCGAAAAGACGGCGAAGGTCTCAAGGGACGTTCACTGCAAATCATACAAGACGAAATCAGTCGGCTGGAGAAGTCGATCCAGGCGTTCCTCGACTTTGCCCGACCGCCAATCCCCGTCAAGGAAAACGTGGCTATCCAGGACATCGTCCAGCAGGCCTTCGATCTCGTCTCGGCCCGGGCCAATAGTCAGGCCATCACCATCACCCTGGAACAACCCCTCGAACATGTTGTGCTGTGCGTTGACCGGCACCAGATTCATCAGCTGCTGTTGAATCTGATCCTGAATGCCATGGATGTTCTGCCCCAGGGGGGGGACATCATCGTTTCGGTCACCCCGTTGAGGCTGCTGTCCCCGGAGCAGTCCAATTCCAGCACTCCATCGCCTTCACACGACTTCTACGACATCAGCGAACACCAGGCGATGCGGATTCATCGCGCCCCTTCAAAGACCGAGATGCAACAAGTCTTGGATTGGGTCTCACTCAAAGTCACTGACTCCGGCCCCGGCATCCCCTTGGAATCACTGGACAAGATCTTCGATCCGTTCGTGACCACTAAGGAGACCGGGACTGGATTGGGACTCACCATCTGTCAACGCATTGCCGCTTCACACCAGGGGACCCTCAAGGCCGCGAACTCCCCGACGGGTGGGGCGGTGTTCTCTGTCCTGCTTCCTTGCCTGGCCTCTTGATTCTCCACTCTTCACAAGAAATTGCTCACTCCGGAACTGCTCAGGTCGAGTCGACGGAAACAGCCAATACATCATGCCGAAACTACTGGTCATCGATGACGAGCCCAACATCATCTACACGATCCGGGAGACTCTCGGATCGTCGCAGTTAGAGGTTGTGTCGGCGGAGACTGCAAAGGAAGGGATCGAACAAGTCCAGCGCAAGCGGCCCGATGTGGTGCTGCTCGATGTCCGGCTTCCCGATATGTCTGGTCTGGATGCATTCGACAAGATCCACGAGATCGATCCGCGCATCCCGGTCATCATCATGACAGCCTTCGCGCGAACTGAGACCGCCATCGAGGCGATGCGACGCGGAGCGTTTGAGTACTTCGTGAAACCGGTCGATCTGATCGCCCTGCGAGGAGCGGTCGAACGTGCGATCCATACCAGCCGGATGTCGTACGTCCCCGCTCTGGTGGGGCATGAAGACTTTGAAGAGGCCCCCAGTGCTGACCTCATCGTCGGTCGTTCGGCCGCCATGAATGAACTCTACAAAACGATCGGACGAGTGGCCCCCCAGGATGTCACGGTTCTGATTCAGGGGGAAAGCGGCACGGGCAAGGAACTCGTCGCCCGCTCGATCTACTCCTACAGCAAACGCAGCCAGTTGCCCTTCCTGGCGGTGAACTGTGCTGCCATCAGCGAGTCACTGCTCGAAAGCGAACTTTTCGGTCACGAGAAGGGAGCCTTCACCGGGGCCGACCAACGACGCATTGGCAAGTTTGAACAGGTCAACAAAGGCACGATCTTCCTCGATGAAATCGGCGACATGTCCCCCGCGACACAGGCCAAGTCCCTGCGACTTCTGCAGCAGCAGCAGTTCGAGCGACTGGGGGGCAGCACCACGATCCAGACCGATGTCCGCATCATCGCCGCCACCAACAAGGACCTCGCCACGATGGTGGCCCAGGGGACATTTCGCCAGGACCTCTACTATCGCCTCTGCGGCTTTACGCTCAATATCCCCCCGTTGCGTGAGCGCAAGGACGACATCACCCGACTGGCGAATTACTTCCTCAAGTCCATCGCACACGAGATGCAGCGACCCATCACGCGAATCTCGGAAGAGGCATTACGCATCCTCGAACGACACTCGTGGCCCGGAAACGTTCGTGAGCTGAATAGCGCGATTCGTTTCGCGGTGGTCCAGACAACAGGGGATTCGATTCTGCCAGCTGCTCTTCCGCTGTCGTGTCGAGAGGACGCCTGTGACCCGAGTTCCGTACTCCGCACCGATCAGTTCCGTCCAGAGGATGCTCCCGCAGAGACTGGAGCATCTCTCGCCGATATCCAGCAGCTGACCCGGAATCTGCTCGCCAACGACTCACGCGACCTCTATCGAAAAATCCTTCAGGAAGTCGAGCAGGTCGTCTTCCGAGAGGTCCTGGAATCAACGGACGGTAACCAGGTCCAGGCGGCCGATCGACTCGGGATCTCCCGCATGACACTGCGTTCCAAATTGAAATCGTTCTCGGCCGAACAACCGGCGAAGGAGGCAGAGGAAGCCCGGTGAACCCACTTCGCTTTCTCTGACGGATCTGCAGCCACACTCAAGATGTTTCATGTGAACGGCCCTTTACCTGGGCAAAGAGGAATGAAATGACAGTTGTCGATCATCACTCACTGGACGAACTGCGTGCACGGTTTGAACGCGAAACTGACCCGCGCCAATCCAAACGTATCTGGATCATCTGGCAGGCTCGCCAGGGCCGCACCGAACCCCAGATCACCGCAGCTGTCGGCATGTCCCGCCGTGCCGTGCAAAGCTGGGTCCACCGCTACAACCTGTACGGTCTGGAGGGCCTGGTTGATCGACCCGGGCGAGGTCGTAAGCCCATCCTGTCCGACGAGCAACGCCGGTTCGTCGCTCAATGGCTCGATCAACAGCCCCGCTCCCAGGATGCCGACTCCCTGCGCGGCGTTGATATCCAGCAGTTCATCCAGCAACACTTCGGCAAGCTGCTCTCACTCTCCGCCGTCTACGATCTCCGCCACCAGCTGGTCGACGATTTGGTTAAAGAAGTGATGGCGGAACAGTGTTGATGAATTTCTATGGTTGATTTTCGGTAAACGACCCGGCCCAGAGAGGCCGGATCGCATTGCGACAAGAAGTCTCAGCCCGTACGTTCGATCTGGCGAAACTACCTCGATCACCTGCGCGGCCGGCTGTGCGGTGGGTCGAGCGAGTCTTTTGCGGCATAGGGGTGGGCAACTTGTGCCTGCGGCCCGGCCAATTTGTTGGCCGGGGCTACCCTGCTCGACCAGTGAGACGGTCAACTCCTCAAACTATACCCTCGACTAGAACACCTCGTCAGCGAACGGACCGACTGGTCTGGCACTGGCATCAAACTCATTGCATACGTATCCAGAGGTTGAGACACTGAACTGCGACTCAGTGACCTCCTTCGCGAGAACAATCCGATGATGAGAACGACGCTCCGTTTTGGTTTGTTTGGTCTGGTTGTATTGATGAGCTGTCTGCACGCGGTCGCTGGCGAGCCGCAGCAGTTCAAGCTGCTGAGCCCGGCGGTGCATCAGGTCTTTCAGCGGACCGGCACTGCTTTCGGCCAGGGGTTCGCCGATGTCGTCGTGCGGGCCGAGGTGTCCCCGGATCTGGCTGCTACCTCCTGGGAATACGATCTCTCTCAACAGGGCGACACATCGGAGCGAGCCTGGAAGCCACTACCCGCCAGGATTCAGGGAACACAGTTCGAAGCCACGATTCGTGTCCCAGCTGGGAGCGGGTATTCCCTGACGATTCGTCCAGGTATGAAAGATCCCGTTCCATTCATGGCAACGGTGCACCCCTTCGGTGTGGGTGAAGTCTTCGTCGTCGCGGGCCAGTCCTACGCAGCCAACTGCAATGACGAACGGCTGAATGTCACCGACCCGGAAAATCTAGTCATCGCGCTCGACTTGAAGAAAGGCACCTGGGCCGTTGCAAACGACCCCCAGCCAACCTTCGACCCCAGCGACGGCGGGTCGATCTGGCCGCCGGTGGGTGATGCCTTGGCGAAGGAACTTGGCGTGCCCGTGGCCTTTGCCAATGTCGCAGTCGGGGGTACGTCATCGGTTGAGTGGCAGCCCGAGGGCAAGTTGCATCCCAACCTGATTACCGTCGGAAAAGCCTTGGGGCAATTCCGCGCCGTTCTGTGGCAGCAGGGGGAATCAGATGTGATCATCGACACCCCCACCGAGGCGTACGTCTCTAACATCCGCACGATTCGCGACACAGCTGCGAAAGCGTGGGGCGTCAACCCGCCGTGGCTGCTGGCCAAGTCGACGCTGCATCCAACGGTCTACAACTTGCCCGATCGTGAGGCGCGGATTCGCGGCGCGATCGACATTCTGACCCGGTTTTCGGGTTTTCGCTCGGGCCCCGATACAGACACCTTGAAGGACGAAAACCGCGGTGGCGAGAAATCGCGCCGCCACTTCAGCGGGATCGGCCAGCGTAACGCAGCCAAGATGTGGGTCGCCTCGATCCGCAAAGAACTGTTTCCCGATCCCGCCACCAAGTCACTCCATATCGGTGTCGCCGAGACTGACATCACGCCGCCGCTCGGTTTCCCGATGTCGGGGTACTACAACGAGCGGCTGGCCGATGGGGAGCTTGATCCACTCAAGGCGAAGGCCATCGTCCTGCGTGATGGCCAGACCGTCGGAGCATGGGTGGGGTGTGACCTGATCGGCATCTCGACCGACCTCAAGAACGAGGTCCGCCGCCTGGCCTCAGCCAAGACTGGCATCCCGCCCGAGTGCATCGCTCTGTCGGCGACGCACTCCCATACAGGCCCCGACTACGGCAAGGCGTTGTACCTGAAACTCGGCGGCGAATCCCAAGAACCGGTACGCGCTGCGTACATCGACAAGTTGATCGGTGGGATCGTTGACGCCATCGCCAGTGCCCACGCAGTTGCGAAGCCCGCTCTGCTGGAGGCTGGGTCGGCCACACAGAATGAACCGGTCTCATTCAATCGTCGCGGCCTCACTCGCGACGGCAGTGTGAAGACCTGGATGGGGGCCAGCCATCCCGATTATCTCCGACCTGCGGGGCCAATCGATCCCGAAATCGGGCTCCTCGTCGTTCGTGACGAGGCAGGAACGCCGCTGGGAATTCTCAGTAACTTCGCCTTGCACCTCGACACGGTCGGTGGGCTCAAGTGGAGCGCCGACTACCCGTTCTTTATCGAGCGGAACTTGCGGCAGGCCAGCGGAGCTCCCTTGATCTCACTCTTCGGCAACGGCTGTTGCGGAGACATCAACCACATCAACCCGCGGAGCTCCGTTCGCAACAAGGCGGACTTCATCGGGCAATCGATCGGGAATTCGATCATGCGTGATCTTCCCTCGCTGCAGCCGATTGCGTCGCAGAAACTCGTCGTGAAGTCCCGCACGATCCAGCTGCCACTGCAGGATGCAACGAAGGAGGAAGTCGACCGTTCGATCGAAATCCTCGACAAGGCCAAACGCAACGAGTCAGTCGATTTCTATGACCACGTCACCGCATACAAGAAGTTGATCATCGATCAGATGCGGCACAAGGAACCGCATGCCAAGACCGCTGACCACATCACCTGGGGCCTGAGCCGCTCTCTGGCGGGTGTCGGGGAGACACTGCCGGTCGACCTGACGGTCTTCACGGTCGGGACTGATCTGGCGATTATCGCTCTGCCGGGTGAGACATTCGTCAATCACGGGCTGGCCATCAAACAGGCCTCCCCGTTTCGGACGACACTGGTGATCGAACTATCGAACTGCGTGGA
>QWOR01000161.1 GCA_003669575.1 Planctomycetota bacterium
CAGCGAAGAAGGCTCGCGACCAGTTCGGCTGGCCGAGCCATCTCCAGAGGAGATACCCCGCGACCAGCCCCATCGAACTCCCGCCGAGATCGGGAGCAACCAATGCCCCATTCCCCAGGATATTCGGATCGAAGGTCCAGAGCACCAGAGCGATCCAGGCGGAGGTCTCGCCGAAGGATTCTCGGGCCCATCGAAACGCCGTTACTGCTCCGGCCAGACTGAGCGGAATCACAGCTCAGCGGGCCAGTGTCATCATCCACGGCCAGGTGTCACGGTTGTTCTGCAGAAACTGACGCCCGATGGCAAACTCGGGACGCGATCCGGGGGTATCTGATCTCTGAGACCAATCGGTTTTGGGACCGAACAGGAGCAAAGGCCATGTGGCGAGAGCCTTCACCAGAGGCGGGTTCACCGTATAGCAGGTCGACCCGCCCGGTCTCCCAGATTCGATATCCCGCAGCCAGATGCCCCGGTTCATTCCAGGTTGGAGAATAGGCCGCCCCCAGTCCCCCCAACAGCAAGCTGTCTATCGTCAGCAGAATGCCGACGCCACCCTATGTTCGACGCGTCCACTTTGGTGGTACAGGCCGCTCAGTGGGATCAGCCATGGTGCTCGTCAATCCAACGGACGAATTGATCCGCCACATCGATGCCCGTCGTACGAGTGAACGCCCGCCAGCCAGGCACGGCATTCACCTCAATCACGAAGAGCTCGCCCGCCTGGTCGTACAACAAATCAACTCCGGCCAGAGTGGCTCCGGTACAGGCCACCGCCCGCTGAGCGTATTCGACCTCGGTCTCGGTGGGGTGATGTACTGCTGTCCGGGCATCGCGGGAAACATTCGTCCGAAAATCAGTATCGCTGATCCGTTTCATGCTGCCCAGAACCTGGCCGTCGAGGATCAGAATGCGGATGTCGTAGCCGGGGTGTTGCACAAATCTTTGCAGGTAGAGCACTGCATCTACGCGAGTGAGCGTCCGGAAGACTCGATGGGCCAGATCGGGGTCTGACACCCTCACAATTCCCCGTCCCTCAGAGCCGAACAGCGGCTTGACGACGACATCTCCTCCCAAGGCCAGGAAGGCTTCTATGGCCTCCTCGAAGCCTTCGCAAACGATTGTTTCCGGCACGGGCAACCCCGCCCTGGCCATACGGGCCGTCGTGAGGTATTTGTCGACGGCACATTCCAGAGACCGAGGCGAATTCAAAACCGGGATGCGGGCATCGACCAGCTGGTGCAGCAGATCCATTCGAAAGACGACCTGCTCCAACGATCCGGGGGGCATCGTACGCACAATCACCGCGTCGTAGCTCAGCAGATCCACATTGCCGTGCCGACTCGTCGGGAACTGTCCTCCGGCGGCTCCGATCAGCCGGTGAAATTCCAACTGGTCGCAGAGATGACCACGCGACCGAGCCACTCGCTGTAAGTCAGCGACATACCAGCTATCAGAATTCCCCAGCACACCGAGACGTAACACTGACGACAACTCCGCGATTGTCCATGCCCTTAACGTGCCGGATTCTGGGCCGAGTCGTATACAACTTCAAGAGCGCGACGTTGGAGAAATTCTGCAGGTGACATGATCAGTGGCCGTCTGATCATGGGCGGTGCCGCGACACAGCTGTGAGGTACGGGCGACAACCGGATTGCGGATCGTGTAGAACAAGTAGGTGTCGGCATGTATTTGTGGACGATTGTGATGCGAAACCGTTTGTTATTTGCGTTCTGGGTTCCCCGGCCTTGCCAATTGCGAATGGTGCTTGGAGTGCTATGCATATACCTGCTCTGCGACCAACACATTCAAGCCAAAGAGCCTGAGGGCGTCGAGGCAGAACTTTGGTTGACCTCTGGTGAAAAGACCCCTGGCCAGGTTGTGGGAATCGAGGCTGAACAGCTGACACTGCGAGTGGGTGAAGAGAATCAGAAAGTAGCCACATCGGAGGTCTGGCAAGTCGCTCTCGCCGGGCCAGCCAGACGCCCACATCGACCGACTTACTGGCTCTACCTCACCAACGGGGACCGCTGGGGAATCCGCTCAGTCAAACTGACTGACGAGGAACTGGAGTTCCGTCTGCCTGGCGATGAACAGATACATAAACTCAGCATCGGATCGGTGACCGGAATTCAGCCGGTTCGTCCGGGCACCAATTGGCGAACTGACGAATCGGAGTGGCTGCAGCTTGCCAGCCTGCGGGAGAAATCAGACCTGGTGATCCTCCGCAACGGCGACCACCAGACCGGCGAGATCTCGACGCTCAATGACCAGGGACTGACGTTGACCGGTTCGCTGGGGACGAAGACTCTCGAATGGACGGGTGTGAGTGGGCTGCTGCTGAACCCAGATCTGGCCGAGGTTCCTGCGCCAGTCCCTTTAGGCTGGACGGTTCTGCTAAGCAATGAGTCGTGTTTGACGGTATCCTCGATCCATCTAACGCCTGAGGGAAAATGTCAGCTGAAGACAGCCCAGAACATCGAGTGGTCCACATCACTCGACGGGATTCGGTGGCTGTCGCACTGGGACTCTGGGGCGGTACCGCTGTCCCGATTACCGATCGAGTCGCAGAAGCATCAACCACTGATCGGCGAGACGTTCACAGCAGCGATTGACCGCAATGTGCGAGGGCTCCCGATACGGTACAACACTGTTGATGTCACAGTTGATCCGCCCAAAGTCAGTTTCCCAAAGGTGTTCCCGCAGGGGGTGGGCCTGTCGAGTGGGATGACCGTCCAATGGAAACTCGACGGAAACTATCGCCGGCTCTTGTGCGGACTCTGCCTCGACGCCACAGCTTGCTCCGAAGGACACGCGGTCGTGAAATTCATCGTGAACGACCAACCGCCTCTGACGGTGACTCTCCGGGCTGGCGATCCGTTGGTTGGTCCAACGACGCTCGATTTGACCGGGGTTCAGACGCTGACCATCGAGGCGGAATACGGAGAAAACGCCGATGTCTGTGACTGGATCAACCTCCTGACTCCGGTTCTGGTGCGATAGTTTCCGCGCCAACTCAGCGTGTTTGACCGACATTCGGTTGTCAGGCGTCTGTCTTGGCGTGACAATCTTACAGCAACCTTTCATCACCAATACTCGGCCCAACTCAACACAACGATCCGCCTGTCCTGCCATGGCGAAGTCTCTTTCCGAATACCTCAATCTGCTCGGTGAAAGATCGAATCTGATCTTTCCCAAGGCCCCTCGCCGTAAACCGATCAAGGCCACGCCAGCCATCAAACCGATCCCGGAAATCAAGGTCGTCCTGTGGAGCGTGTATGGAACGCTGCTGTCGATTGACTCGGGTCGACTGTTGCACCAGCACCATCAAGAACTGCGAATGCAGATCGCTCTGCAGAAGACGATCGAAGAGTTCAAGATGTGGCAGAGTATGTCCCGTAAGCCCGGCCAGCCCTGGGTCTATATGCTGCAGCAGTACAATGGTCTGATCGAAGACCAGCGCATCGCTGCCACAGCTCGCAAGGGAGACTCCCGCGAGGTCGACTCAGCCGTGGTGTGGGCACGGATGATCGAGAAACTGAAGCGAAACGAATATCAATGGGATGAGGGGTACTATGGAGGTCTCGAAGATGTGGCGGCCAAGGTCGCCTACTTCTTCCATGCAATGTTACAGGGAACGGAAGCCTTTGAAGGCTGTGCGGAAACACTGGCCCGGTTGCAACAAGCTGGCATCCGGCAGGGATTACTTGATGATGCCCAGCAGTTCACCCTCGCCCAGCTGGTCTATCAGCTCAAGCGACAGGGAGCCGATGGAAACCTCGCGGCATTTTTCTCCCCCGATCTGTCAGCACTTTCATATCAGCTGGAGATCCGCAAGCCGTCGCCGAGTTTGTATCAGGCCGCTGCGACCCGTTGCTCAGCCCGAGGGTTCACCCCCGAACAGGTGCTGTACCTGACCAACCGCCTGACGGATGATCTGGGGATGGCCAAGAAGGTTGGTTTCCGGACCGGGCTCATGGTCGTGGATGAAGCGTGTACCGAACTGACCACCGCCGACTTGAAGAACCCGGAGTTCCGCCCCGATCGCCTGCTCACCGACATGCGACAGGTACTCGACATTGTCGGGGCGTAAGCCGCCTCTCAGCGAGTGGCCCCCCGTAACCCCAGACGCGTTTGCAGTTCTTTGACCTCGGCATCGCCCGCGTGGGTTTTCAAGATCGTATCAAACAGTTTGCGGGCTTCCTCCTTTTTGTCCAGGCGCACATCCGCTTCCACCAAGCCCAGCAGGCTCATCAGGCGATCCGGATCGAGCTCGAGTGCCGTGGCAAATGACTTCTCCGCGGCGGGCCAGTCTTCCAGCTTGAGACAGGCCTGGCCTCGCAGCTCCTGAGTCTCGATGGACGTGACATCGATCAGCAACGAGTCTTCAGCCCACTGACGAGCTGAGGCGGCATCGCCGGAGGCGAGCTTTAACTTTGCCAGCTTGCGACGGGAAGCGGGATCATCCTGATCCAGCAGGACCAGCGATTCGAGTACCTCCACCAGTGGTTCGGTCTGCTTCAACTCCTCACACGCCTTCGCAGCTGCGGAAGCAAAAAATTTGTCCCGAGGACAGTCGCGACGCCCCAGCTGCGCCGTCTCGAGCAACACGTCCCACTGCCTCTCCTGACTGGTCAATAGGCAGAGAATGGCCAGTAGTTCGCGGTGTATGACGCCCTCATTCCTCAGCGACACAAGCTTTTCGACGACCCCTGCCCGATTGGCTTTCGAATCCGTCATGGCGACAACCACATTGGAAAGCGGACGTTTTGGCTCGGTTTTCAGAACTTGTTCGGCGATCTCGCGGGCCAGCGGGACTCGGCGAGATCGAACCAGTACAAAGGCATATTCGTCGGCCGCCTGCATGTCGTCTTTATTGGCTTTGTATTTCGCCTCGGCAGTTTTGAGGTCAGGCAAAACCGGAGACCGACTGGCAGTGAAAGTCTTCGCCAGATCCGCGATGAAGGCCTGGTACTCGGCCTCAAACTGTGGCACATCTGTAGCGAACAGAGCTGGAAGAGCCTCCTGCGTGGTCTTCCCCTCGCGATAGGCGGTCAGCAACCGGGCATTCGCATCGGCCCCGTACTTCTGCTCAATGAACCTGGAGTAGAGCGAAGCCTGGCAGTAAGCGAGTGTCCAGTCGGATAGCCCATTCGGTTTGCGGAACCCATCGTTGATCGTATCGAGGTTGAACAGATCTCCCTTCGCCTGACGTTCAAGGAGCAGATCCTCCCACTCGGGAGGAAACACTGATCCCTCGATCCCGACGGCGAGAGCTTCGGTATACCAATGCGGAATGTTGAACTGCGTGGCCTGCAACGTGAGTACATGTGAGAACTCGTGCCGCAGGACTCGGCCCCAGTGGAAGGGATTCTGCGTCTGGTTCGGGTTGGCGAGGGCGACCATGACGCCAGTCGAGGCGCCGATCGTCTGGATCCAAGGCAATCCAATCATGCGGGAACTGAACCACGCGTGGGCCGATTGCCCCTTGGCATTGCAGTAGATTTCAAACTGCGTCCGCTGCGGAGGCTCGTACCCGAACCTGGCAGTCAATTCGGGGTAGATGCGTTCGAGGTAATCGGCCATCGCCTCGCCGAGGAGTCGCTGCTCGTGATCGATCCGCACAACAAAATGGTCGGTCGTGATCGTATCGTACGACTTCAGCACGCCGATCACCTTTCGCATATTGCTGATGCGGACATGAAAGGGGTCGGCGGCAAAGGCCTCGTTCAACAGCTGTTCCGCCTCGTCGACCTTACCGGTCCGCATGCAGAGCATTCCCAACTGGGTGCGGGGAGCTGTCAGCTGGGGCATGACCTCGATCGCTTTGCGGTAGCAGACTTCCGCCTGATCGAACTTGCGATGTTGTTCGAGGACGCTGCCCATCGCGGAAAGCATCTCACCGGGACGTGAATTGACCGAAAGAGCGGCGACGACCGCATCCTGAAATGGCTTCGGGAGCTGGGAGTCAGAGGGAGGCTGAGGAAGTTTTTCCCAGGCAGCGGCCAGTGTCGAAACTGGCATGAGCCGCTCACCGAGCAGAGCCAGCGCGGCCTTGCGACCGAGGACTCGCTGGTCAACCGGGTTGATCGCAAGAGCCTTGTCGAGCCACTCCGCAGCGTCCAAGGGTTCGTCAGTGGCGAGATAAGTATCCGCCTTCAGCACGAGGGCAGCAGGCGATCGAGAATTGAGTTTGAGAGCCTGCTCCGCACGCTGGCGAGCCTCGTCAAGCTTGCCGTCCTGCAGGAATGCGACGCCCATGGCCGCGTGAGTCTCGGCCAGTTGGGGGTTGATCCGCAGGGCGTTGTGAAATTCCGGGATCGCCTGGCTCTCGTTGTACTTTTCGAGGAGTAGCGTGCCGGAAAGCAACGGGGCCTTCCAGTAGTTCTTGTCGCTGGCCAGCGCGTCGACGCAGACCTCGTTTACCACGAACTTGAATATCGAACTGACGCGATTCCAGCGGGCGTACTGAGCCGCTCCTTCCCCGACCCAGACGAGTGTCTCGGCATCCTTGGGGGCCGCGCGGTTGTAGTACATCACGAACCAGCGATAGGCCTTGGCAGCCTCGTCCAGTTCGCCGGTTTCAGCCAAAGCATTCGCCAGCACCAGCCGCGAATGGACATGCTGTGAATCCTGGTCGATCCCCGCCTGGGCTTTCTGCCGGGCTTCTGTATAACGTCCCCGCAACAGACACAGCTCCCCCTGCCGGGCCAGCAATGCAGCTGATTTCGGGAAGGTCATCAGTGCGGTCGAGATGACCTCATCTGCCTCTTCCCAGCGTCCGGTCTCTTCATAGATCCGGCTCTGACTCAACCAGACCGAGATCCGATCAGGATCGGCGAGATCCTTCTGAGCCAGCAGATTCTCGCAGGCCTCGAGAGCCTCCTCATACCGGCCACGCAACCGGTGTTCAGTGGCCGTGACGAGCGGGCTGGCCTCACTGGAGACTTCCTCTGCTGAAGTCGTTTCGGATTCGGGAGTCGACTCCTGAGCGGAGAGCGATGACAGCATCAGCCCCAACAGAATGGCGATCCCGCCAGCATAACAGCTGATCAAAGTTCAACTCCGCAAGGGGCCGATGAGGGATTGAAGTATACCCCAGTGCGGCACCCTCAAACAGACTTGTGGGCGGAAGCCCTCCTCACTTGCCCTCGCATCGGATACGTGGAGCGGCTCTCCCGAATGGCTCATCACTGACTGCTGAAAGCTGTCGGCTGACAGCTTTCTTCCCTACTTCACCTTCTGCCACAACCCACGATAAATCGGCAGCCCCAGCTGGCGTTTCTTACGTTCGAAGCTGGTCTGGTAATCCATGTCGTGCTGGGGGATGCGTTCTTCGGGAGCGAGGAGTTTCTTGAAATCAGGATGATTGTCCATCAGAGACTCGATCCCGCCGAAGTATTCCTCGACATCGGTCCACGAATGGAGGTGTCCTCCAACCTTTAAGAGCCGCGAACATCCGGCTAGAAAAAGATCGTTAAAGATCCGGCGGCGACGATGTCGTGCCTTCCACCACGGATCGGGAAAGTAAACGTGAATCGCCTCCACCGAGCCCGGTGCGATCAGCTTGGTGTATGCCTCATTCGCATCGCCGCCCCAAAAGCGACCGTTGGGCGATTCAATCTTCTTCAGCCGCCGAGCAGCCCGGCGGGCCTCTTTGTAGTCGATCTCGATTCCGACATAGTTTCGGTCGGGGTTACGACGGCTGGCCGAGTGAACGAAAAGTCCCCGCCCGCACCCGACATCCAGCTCCACGGGATTCTGGTTTCCGAAGTACTCGGTCCAATCCAGGCCCGCTGGGTGTGACTCCACGAGTTCTACGATGGGATTGAACCAGGGGCGCAAGTCTTCCCGCATCTGCTCGGCGGTTTCGACTTCCTGGTCGTCGGCTTTCACTTCGGAGGTCATGTCGTCTGCTGATCTCTTCGGTCGCTGGAGAGAAATACGGACACGCTGCAAACCCAGATGTCCCACGAACGAAGAGTGTATCACAACCCGTCCCGGGGGGAGCGTCTCACACACGGAAATAGATCGAGGTTCCGAGCAGCCCGGCGCCAGCCGCCGATCCTGTTTCGACTGTCCCTGAGGTGGCAGTAGAACCGGCGACCAGCGCCGGACCGCTCGACTTCAATTACCAGCGGTCCGAGTCACTGAATGTCACGATCTGGCCACGTGGGTTCTTGCAAGAGAATGATTGATCGAAGCGACCGTATGCAGCACCGACATCGCGCATCTCTTGATTGACGTTGTGGGAGGCTTCGGCCAGCCCCGACACCATGCCGAGCGTGGCCATCGTGCTGACCAGTGCCAGTTCTGCAGAGACGACAAAACCGGAATCATCCCTCCATAGTGCACAAGCGATGCGTTGCATTTCCGAATCCTCTGATGCAAATCGACCACATTCGTTGGAATCGTTCCGACCGGCCCCCCTCAGAAGCTATGTCGCTCCTGCAAGGACGCAAACCGGCTTCTCGGGATGGGGATGCAAGAACGAAAACGGTTCGGCGAAATTAACGATAATGATCAGGGAAGCGTTTAACTGGATTATACGTGGAGAGTTCTCGACAGTTCGCCATGATCACTCGGAAGCAAAATGCGCGTCCATGACAGACTGACATCTACCACTCGCTGCGGTTTACTTCACTGGAGCTTTGAGTTCATTGAGAACGGCTCGCGCCCCCAGACCAAGCATGATGGTGTCAACGCCAGCGACCAGGAAGGTATACCCCTTCGCGAGATAAGGTCTCACAGCAGCGGTCGTGACTCCGAAGATCCCCATCCTCAGGCCCCTACCAAGGCAGACCTTTGTCACGTGGTCGATGGCCTCGACCACGCGGGGATGATCGATCTGGCCCATCAGCCCCATGCTGGCTGACAGGTCGTAAGGCCCGACCAGCACGCCATCGATACCGGGCACAGCTGCGATCTGTTCGATGTTCTCGACAGCCCGGATGTTCTCCGCCTGGACCACGACCACGGAACGCTGATTGGCATCGGCGACATACGGAGCGAACTCCAGTCCGTACCCTTGGGCCCGGGAGATTCCGACTCCGCGCGAACCCGCGGGCGGGTAGCGGCTGAAGTCGACCACCTGGGCGGCCTGCTCAGGAGTGTTGACCTGCGGCACGATGATCCCCGCAGCTCCCAGATCGAGCGAACGCTGAATCGCCACCGAGTCGGTTGTCGGAACCCGGATCAGACATGGCACGCGGCGACCAATCGTCTGGAGAATTAACTGTAGTTCCGCAGCTTCGATCGGCCCGTGCTCGGCGTCGACGAAGATCCAGTCGAAGCCGATGTCCCCGATGATCTCCGCGACAGCCCCGTTCGGGACAGTGAGCATCGTGGCAAAGAGGGTTTCACCAGCGAGGAATCGATCACGGAAGGCGACGGACATGAGGAAGCTCCCAGTACAAAGTCCAGCGGAAAAGCCCCCGGACACCCGCCCCACGTGCCGGTCAGGTCAACTTCTGGAAACGATCGACGGCTTCGATTGTGTTCTCGCGGCTGTTGAAGGCACTCAGGCGGAAGTAGCCTTCGCCACAGCTGCCGAAACCACTGCCCGGGGTTCCGACCAGATGTGACTGCTTGAGCAGCAGGTCGAAGAAGTCCCAGCTCTTGAGATCGTGCGGAGTCTTCAACCAGATGTAGGGAGCATTGATGCCGCCGAAGACTTCGACGCCAGCCTTATGGATACCTTCTCGCAGGAGTTTGGCATTCTCCAGGTAGAAAGCGATCGTCGACTTGACCTGCTTCGCTCCTTCGGCGGAATAAACTGCCTCAGCGGCGCGCTGCACCGGGTAAGAGACGCCGTTGAACTTGGTACAGTGGCGGCGATTCCAGAGGCTGTGAACGTCCTTCTTGGAACCATCAGCCGTGCGGGCCATGAGGGCCGTGGGGATGACGGTGAAGGCACAGCGGACACCGGTGAAGCCCGCAGTTTTGCTGAAGCTGCGAAACTCGATGGCGCACTCGCGAGCACCGGGGATCTCATAGATCGAGTGAGGAATCCCCTCTTCGGTGATATAGGCCTCGTACGCGGCGTCGAAGAGGATGATCGCCTCGTTCGCGAGGGCGTACTCGACCCACTTGGTCAGAGCAGCCCGGCTGGCAACCGTGCCCGTCGGATTGTTGGGATAGCACAAGTAGATCAGGTCGACCTTCTCGCTCGGCAGTTCGGGGCTGAAGCCGTTCTCCTCGGTACACGGCAGGTACACGAGACCGGGATAGCGACCATTCGCAGCTGCAACTCCCGTGCGACCGACCATTACGTTCGTATCGACGTAGACCGGATAGACGGGGTCTTGAATGGCGATCTTGTTGTCGGCGCCAAAGATGTCGAGGATGTTACCGACATCACACTTGGAGCCGTCCGAGACGAAGATCTCGTTGGCTGAAATGTCGCACTTGCGAGACTGGTAATCGTTCTTCGCGATGGCCTCCCGCAGGAAGTCGTATCCCTGTTCTGGACCATAACCACGGAAGGAGCTGCGGACAGCCAATTCATCGGTGGCTTTGTGCAGGGCCGCGATACAGGCGGGCGGGAGCGGCTCGGTCACGTCGCCGATTCCCATGCGGATGACTTTGGCCGTGGGGTTGGCATCGGTAAATGCCTTCACGCGGCGACCAATCTCGGGGAAGAGGTAGCCAGCTGCCAGCTTGAGGTAGTTGTCGTTAATCCGGGCCATGATGCTGCTTGAGTCAGAAAAGTGGTTCAAAGTGGACCAGCGTACGGGGCCAGTAACCTCGCCCCGGGTCGGATTCGAAATGGTAACGAACAAAAGTAGTGAACCCAACCGGCCCGGCGAAAGTCATGTTCCGTGCAGGTGGGAATTCTCCCCTCCAGCACATCGCGAGAATGGGCGTTTCGGAGAACGCCGGCAGACTTGACCGTCAGTACACCAATGCGTACAGTTCCGACCCCAAGAAGAGGCGGATTCTGCGGGTCAGTCCGATTTTCGGACATTCACGCAGGATTCAGGAAACACGGGTTTTTCCGTCAAGGAGGAACGGCGTTCCAACCGATTCAATGGGGCATCCCGGTGAGCACAACTCACCGAGAAACAACGTCAGGCTCCGTCGCCAAGTGGCTAAGGCAATGGATTGCAAATCCATCATGCGTCGGTTCAAATCCGACCGGAGCCTCTGAAAAAGCCCAGTGAGAAATCACCGGGCTTTTTTGTTTTGGTAACACCGTGGCTTTATTGTCTGAAGAATTCAAATCAACCCGTGCAGCGGGCCACCGGGGGCGGCCAGCTGGTCGACGCGGCGGGAGATGGCGGGATCTTCGATCAGCGGGGGGGCGTGATGCGGCTTGAGCCGGGCATCAATGACCAGTGATCCGCGACAGCCCCAGTGCTTGTCTTCCGTAAATGCCCCGATGCCGTCGATATCCACAGCTGGGTTCGACCGCGTGAACGTTGCCCAGAGGAAGTTATTCAGGTTGCGGGCGACGAACTCACTGTCGTCGACCAGCACGATCAGTGGGAACTGGTTGATTGGTTCGCCCGCATTGACATCGGCCCCGAAACGCCGGGCATCGGTATTCCCCAGACGGTACGCTGGTCCCTGCACTGCCAGGATCCCCGGACGGACAACTCGCGGTGCGGAGAACCCCTCGGGAAGTCGCATTCCTTCGGGGAGAGAAGCCAGGAGAGTTCGCCGAGGCGAGCCCGCTGCGGCAATGACGACCTTGGATCCGGAGTTGAGCCCCTGTCCCGAGTAGTCGAGCGTGTCGATCGTGGTACGGGTCTGGAAGTGCAGATCGCGCTCCCAGTTGACTCGCTCCAGGAGATGAATGAGGAACGCTCCGATGTCATGGATATCGAGCTGGGGATTGTCCTCACCCGCCACGATCAACAGGAATTTGGCCAGTGACAATTGCCCTTGCCCCAACAGAGCGTTGGCCTGGGTCAGAATTTCCATCGGCGTACGCTGCCCGGCATACGGCACGTAGCGCTCGCTCCCGATGGCCAGCAGCAGCGGATGCACCCCAGCTGCATCGACAGCGTGAACAGCTTTGACGCCGGGTAGCACACTCGGGATGGCCGGGCCGGTGATCTCGTGGATGATCTCGCCGAACGAGGTGTCTTCCTGAGGCGGTCGCCCAACGACCGTGAATGGCCAGATCGCGTCCCGGCGATGGTAGACCTTGTCGACGGTCATCACGGGGAAGTCATGCGCGAGGCTATAGTAGCCCAGGTGGTCGCCGAATGGGCCCTCGGGCTTTGTCGCGGAGGGATCGATCGTTCCGGAAAGACAGAAGTCAGCTTCTGCCACGACCGGAACCCCGCCGATCGGCGAAGCCGCCAATCGCATGCGATGACCACTGAGAGCGCCGGCAAAGGTCAGCTCCGACAACCCCTCCGGAAGAGGCATCACCGCCGAAAGTGGCAACGACGGCGGCCCACCGACGTAAATATTCACCCGCAGCTTCTCGCCACGGCGAATCGCAGCTGCGTGATGTACGCCGATCCCGCGATGAATCTGGTAGTGCAGGCCGACCTCGCGGTTAGGGATGAATTCGTTACCCGCGAGTTGGATGCGGTACATGCCGAGGTTCGACTTCTGCCACCCGGGCATGTCGGGATGTTCGGTATGGACTGCGGGCAGAGTGATGTAAGGCCCGCCATCGTTCGGCCAGGACTTAAGCGCGGGCAACTGATCGAGAGTCGTCTCACAGGCCAGTACCGGGGCGCGCCATCTGCCGACACGTTTGGGCTGCATCGCCCAGGCAACGGGGAGAGCCTTGAGGTAACGGAACGGCGATTTGGCGATCACGGCGGGATCGATCTTGATCTCGACCAGACGACGCACCAGGTCGAGCGTATCGCGAAAAAGGAACCGCGTTCGTTCCTGAGTCCCATATAAATTCCCCAACATCGGGAACCGGGTGCCCTTGACCCGCTCAAAGAGCAGTGCCGGGCCTCCAGCCAGATAGAGACGCCGCTGGATCTCAGCCATCTCCAGGTGCGGATCGATCTCCGTCGAGATCCGGACCAGCTGGCCGTTCTGTTCGAGGTCGCGAACACATTCCTGCAGATTGCGATAACCCATGATCCCCGCACGATGGCTGTCTGGTGGTGAGCCAGATTGTAGACGCCCACGGGTTCACGGGCACGTTTGAAGATGCCGACCAATAAAGTCACCCGGGAAAGATGTCAGCGACACCTCCCCGGGTGAAACACCGGTTGTTTGAGAGAGCATCTTCCGAGAGTCGCGAAGTTGAATCGGGGGGATTCCACAACGTGCCTCTCCACGAAATCAACGGCAATGGCCCCCACCGTAACCGTATCCATAGACCGGCGCGTTGTAGGGTGCGTACCCGTAGGAGGGGTCGCCATATCCCACGCCGTAGTACGGACGGTAAACCGGGGCACCGATCCCAATGACGACGCTCGGCCGGTAGGCATAATTGCCATGGCCAC
>QWOR01000070.1 GCA_003669575.1 Planctomycetota bacterium
AACTCACCATCGCCGTTGCTTATTTCGGTGCTGCAAGGTGGTGTCACTCACGCAGCGATCAGGGAGACTCGGTTACCGTTTGTTGGGGGCCTCGGCGTAGTACTTGGAGGCTCGACCGCCTGCACCATAGACACCGTACTGGTAACCGTATCCACCGTGCTTGGTGGGATCGATCCCGTTGGCGATAAGTCCCAGAATATTTGCTCCCAGCGTCCGGAGAGTTTCAGCGGCGCGGACAGCTCCCATACGGGTTCGACCGTTCATACGCACGACCAGAATCACGCCATCGACCAGTCGAGATAAAGTTGCTGAGTCGGTCACAGCCAGAACTGGTGGTGAGTCGATGATGATCCACTCATAGCGATCCCGGAGCATACTGAGCAGGTTCTCCATGCGATTCGACATCAGACGCTCACCCGGATCGATCGGACATTCACCCGATGCCAGAATGTCCAGATTTGATCCCTCAAATGAAACCGTTTGGATGCACTCATTGATATCCGGAGGAACTTCGTCGAGCAGTTCCGAGAGTCCTGTATTGTTCTTTAAACCGAACAGACGTTTGACCGTCGGGCGTCGCATATCGGCATCGATCAGGAGAACTGATTTCCCGGTCTGGGCCAGCGCGACAGCCAGATTGGAAGACATCGTTGATTTGCCGTCACCTGGCTCGGGGCTTGTGAGCAGGACGATGCTGTGACCTGCTCCGCGGGTTGCGGCCAGGAGATAGGTGCGGACTCCACGAAAGGCCTCCGCCGATTGAGATCGCGGTCTGTGGATCGTCACGATGGCTGGGTCGATGGGATTGGTTCGATCCCGTCGACCAAGCTGGATCTGAGGACTGATTCCAACGATGGGAAGCCGGAGAGTCTGGCTGATGTCGTCCGGGCTGCGAAAACTTTTGTCCGCAGCCTCTACGAGAAAGCCGAGCAGGAGGCCGACAAGTACACCCAGTGCCGATCCCATGATCATGGTTTTCTGGAAGTTGGGTTCGACCTGAACCCCACGTGTGGCCGGAGCCAAGACTTGTGTGCGGTAGTTTCCCCCCTTGATGGCGAGATCTGTGTCCTTCAACTGGGTCATGATTGTGTTGAAGGCCAACTCACTGCGGGCAATATCGTTTCGATATCGTTTGTCCTGGATCTGCAGGTCGAGTTGCTCCTTGGCAATCCGCTTCTCCTCTTCGAAGAGTTGGTTGAGATGGAGCAGACGTTCTTCACCCGCCTTTTTCTGCTGTTGCAGCGATTCCACATAGACTTCCAGAAAGTCAATTTTCTTGGCTGGTCCAGTCGTTGATGATGTCTCATCCAATTCGTTGCTCAGATACTTCCGCGTCATTTCGATGCGTTTGCGGATACTTTGAACCTTGGGGTGGTCCTCTCCGAGATCAAGCAGGGCCAGCTCTTCCTCAAGTTCCAGCTGGAAAATCTCCCGCGTGAACTTCTGCATGGGAGTCAACGCCTTCTCGACTGCTTCGCCAGAATTGTTCTTATCATTGAAAGACTCGAGCATCAATGTGATCGCTTCACGGCTCCCCCCGCGATCCAGTGCCTTTTTGATGGCGTCAATTTGGGATTGAACTTCGGTTTGGGCGATCAAAACTTTTGATCGCTCCGCTTCGATGCCCGCCATTCGGCTTTCGCTGACGCTGGTGACCGATTCTCCGTTGTAGATCAGGCTGGTGGTTTTGCGAAACTCGGCATACTCCGCCTCCAGCTTTCGTAGATTGGTTGTCCACTCGTCCTTGGCATTCGTCAAGAGTTTGGCGACGACCGTTCCTTTGTCCGCATAAGACTCGCGAAGACTCTTGTCATAGCTGGCGACGACGGCGTTGACGACTTTCGCACAGTCGACGGGGTCCGATCCCTTGAAAGAAATGTCAAGAATTTGACCTTCTACGGTGCGAGTCGCGCTCAGGCCTGCCAGAATCGTCATCGGCAGGTTCGGGGAGCCAGATAGACTGGGCAGCTCTTTCAATCGGCCATCGGTAATCGCCGGGCCGACTGTCACTTCACTCAAAATGAGTCGGACATCGCTGGCCAGAGGGTCCGATTGGCCGCTCGGATCGAAACCATTCACCGAATTCACAGGCATGTCTGCCTGCTGCTTGATGACCAGCACCTGCGACGTGGCCTTATACACCACTGGTTGACGCAGGTAATAGTAGTAAGCTGCTGTGGCGCCGATTGTTCCGAACAGGAACCCCAGCCAGGCACGTCGCCACAAGAAGCCCCAAAAGTCGAAACCAGCTTCTTCGGCTTCTGCGTTCGGGCTATTTGTTACGAACTCCGACATGTTTTGGTTCCTTTGCACGACATTGGTTAGCGTAACGTCGGGCTGCCGCAATTGTAACGCAGGTTAAGGCCAAAACCACACACCATTGCCACCCATCGCCGTAGATCGCCATATAGCATAGGAGCTTTACCCACTCTGAGAGAATGCCGTTTCGGCCTGCCCGGTCAATCCACCAACGATTCGTCTCGGCAAGATTTGGTACGGAGCCAAATTGGACTTTCGTCTGACTCCCGGCCAGAACATGCTGTATTGCCACACGGGCACGCCGCGTATGCCATGCGTTTGTTACAACGATTACACTCGACAGTGGAGATGTCTGCAGGTACCGGGCCAAGGATTCGGCGTCACCGTAAGTACTCCGGCTGTGGCCATCAATCACAACGATACGTGCGTCGGGTATGCCTCGACGTCGGAGAATGTTTCGTGTCCTGGCTGTACTTGCAGAACCCGGGACACTTGGGGGATCGGATGGCAGGCTTGTCTCGGGGATCAGTGCAATTCTGGCGATGCCTGCCAGGATGAGATCCGCTGCCATCTCGGGGCGAGCATCTTCGCTGCCCGGCAGGATGAGTACAGCATCGGCTGGCTGGAGAGGCTCGCTGACATCGAGAAATGTAACGATGCCGGGCAACCACCAGTGGCTGGAAAGCACACCTGTGATCAACAGAGCTGCCAGTCCGATGAGCGACTGGTACCTGCGTCCTCGCGATGGCAGCGAGGGAGATGACGGAGGGGGTGAAGAGATCGAAGTCCTCCGTCGAATCGCAATTATCGAATCAAGTGATTCGGCTGCCGAGTAAGCGTAATAGTATCAACCAGTCACGATTTTACTGAAGCAAAACACAAATGCTGCCGCATCAGTCTCGTTGATATCCAAAATAGATCAGCGATTCGGTATGAGGGAAGATGCAGTGAAGAACTTCAACCACGCGAGGGCAGTCCGTGACATTTCCGGAGAGCTAGCATCACTCGACCAGCTGTCTGGCCATCCCAGAAGTCGGGAATCCGGCCCCGTTTGTACTGGCCGCCGAGGACCTTTTGGAACTCCTCACGCAGCAGTTTGAAATCGCTTCCAATCAGGGTACTTGTGCCCACTGTGACTGTCGTCGGTCGTTCGGTGTTCGGTCGCATGGTGAGGCACGGCACGCCCAGCACGGTGGACTCCTCCTGGAGACCTCCGGAATCAGTCACGATCACCTTCGCTTGGGATGTCAGGGCAAGGAAGTCGAGGTAACCCAGTGGCGGTGTGAGACGTAACTGGGGTGCCGCCTCCAGCTGAGAGTTCAGTCCGAACGATTCGATGCGGGCACGTGTGCGGGGATGAATCGGAAAGATCAATGGCATCCGCTGGCTGACTTCCGAGAAGACCTCGATCAGCTTCGACAGCGAGTCTTTCTCATCAACATTGGCGGGGCGGTGCAGTGTGACGACTCCATACTGGCCCGGCGTGAGTCCATGCTCCTTGAGGATTGACCGACCTCGAGCCAGAGGCAGTTGAACGTTGAGCGTGTCGATCATGATATTCCCGACATGCACGATATGGTCGTCGGGGTGCCCTTCACGTTTGAGATTCTCGATTCCACTCGGTTCGGAAACCAACAGCAGATCGGAGATCGCGTCGGTGACCAGGCGGTTAATCTCCTCGGGCATCGTACGATCCCCGCTACGAAGTCCAGCTTCCACATGGGCAATGGGAATACAGAGCTTCGCAGCTGCCAATGAAGCAGCCATTGTGGAGTTAACGTCGCCCACCACGATCAGGCGATCGAACTTCGCTCCGCCGCCTGGGCCCGCTTCGAGGACTTTCTCCATCCCTTCCAGGATGCGGGCCGTTTGCTCTCCCTGCTTCCCGGAACCGACATTCAGGTGGACATCGGGAGCCCGCATGCCCAGTTCCTGAAAGAACACGTCTGACAAGCTGGGATCATAGTGCTGTCCGGTGTGGACGAGAGTCGCCTGGAAATCGGCGTCAGCATCCATCGCTCGCAGCAACGGAGCCATCTTCATGAAGTTCGGGCGGGCACCGACAACGCAGCAGAGGTGGATCATGTGTGAATGCAGTGTTGAGAGTGCAGCGAGCGACTGGCGGTCACGCTGCTTGTTGATTTGGAATCAGAACCCAGAAGATACCTGATTGCCTGGCTGTTGAAGAGCCATCAGGATGCCAGAGTCCTGGGGGAGGGGCAGTGGGACAAATGAGAACCGACTCGCTGGATCGGCCATGATTCAACCGCCGGGCACTCGCTCCAGAGTCCACTGAACAACGGCGGGAACTTTCGTGTGGCGAGTCCATTCGAGAACGGTGTTGGGAATCACCTGGCCGAATTCGGGGCAATATTGCCCCGGGCGTGTCGTTAGGATTCCTTCTGCGCCTCCAAAGGTGATGCGGACCTTCTGCCCCCCGACCAGCAGTTCCACCCAGGGCGACTCCAGGGTGACGACGGCGACATTCGGGTGCAGGTGCAAACGAGAGACCAGAACATGCTCGCCACTCCCCCACAGAACATCCATACATGACCATATCCCGTCTTCGCGGCACTCGAAGTGCCGGGCGACGACAGGGACTCCCAGTCGACGATAAGCGTCGTGGCTGGCATGGCACCACCAGTAGCTGTCCTGGTGTCCTTCATCAATTATTTGAGTATGGCCACGATAACCCATGCGGAACTTGCCCCACACGTCGCACTGGCTGATGCCGTCAACTTCCAGGCAGTTGTGAGCAGCTGTTGAGCGACAATATTGCCGGGCGGGATCATCTTCGTAACTGGATATCCCCGAGTCGATGAACAGTTTTTGACCGCCGATGCTGGCTTCAAACCCGAGTAAATCGCAGTGTGCATGGGCTGGCAGCTCATCGGCACCGACGGGCCCGGTGTCAAAGATCAAGCAGTCGTCACCATGCCGCCAGACCCAGTAGTCGCCATACATCCTCGCCCGTGCCTGGCTTTTGGATGGGGTGTCGAGTGAGCTGACGAGAGATTGCTTGAGGCGGTCAAGAATCGGCCTTGCGTGCAACGTTGAATCGCCGAACAGAGGGGGATCGCCGTCAGGGTGCGAGATTCCCACTGCCAGGTCGGTCATCTGAGCTGCGATTGATCCACATTGAGCCGACAATCTCGGGCGCACCAGTTTGAGCGCATCCCGCAGATCCAGAAACAGCTCCGCAGCTTCGAGGTGATACGCAGTCGCTCGTTCGAAGTGTTCTCCACCTGGAACGATTTGTTCCGCGATCTGCCCGGGGAGATGGTTGTCGATGATCGAAAGAAATTCATCGTTACTTGGTGTTGCAAAAAAAGCTCCGCCTAGTGCGATTGCCCATAGGTTGAATAGGAGGTGGTTGCCTCGCAGGTCCCACTCCAGATGGCAGCTGAGATAGGCGACTTGTGTCGCCAGGCTGGTTCGGATCTGTTCGCGAATACTCTCAGGCGGTGGCGAGATTGACCACCACTGCATCCAGTTGGAAACTCGCCGTGAGAGACAGAATGGGTGCCACGCGTCCATCTGGGGTGAACGCTGGGGCACCGGATGAGCGGCTACCCAGTCGGCGACATACTTCCAAAGGAGATCAAAGCCACCCGAGTTGGGGGCGGTCAGGGGCCACAGAGCGTCCTGGTAGTGCAGTTGGAATCGCCAGAGATGCGACACCGGTTCAATCGACTGACAGCTCCAGTCGATCGGCCAGCAAAAGGTTCTTGTCTGACTGAGAAAGGTGAACCTTGGTTCTGTTAGAGAAATCGCATTGTTTGCAGAACTGGCGATACGCCTTGCAGCTATCAATTGAAGCGGGGTGAGGTTCGGGGCGACTTGAGCTGTGCGGGCCCACTCTCGCTGGAATGTGTTCAACGACGGTGAGCCAAGCCGTTGATAGATCAGCTTCTTGGCACGCATCCACATCTGGTCCGTTCGATGGTAACGGAACAGGTGGATTGCACGAGCCCAGCGTGAGGACTGTGGGGGATTCATATAGACAAGGTGAGGGATAGCGATGGAGTTATTCCGTGGGGACACGAGCAGCCAAAACCATCGACTTCCACAACCCCGGCAGACGCCCTGCACCCTGGAAACGAGCTGGCTCGAACCCCACCTGTGTCAGTTGTTTTTCGAGGGTCGCGAAGCTCCAGAACTTGATATGTCCTCCTTCGTGCATGGGCTGGTGATGGTGATCCCATTTCCCGGTTAGGGTGATCAATACATTCTTCAAGTAGCCATGGTAAGGGGTGGAGCAGACCAGCATTCCACCGGGTTTTAGTGCAGAGAAGCAGCCGACCGCCCAAGTCTTCGGTGAATAGACATGCTCTACGACTTCGAAGCTGACGACCAGATCGAAGGGGGCCTCGCCGAGTTGCTGCAGCGTGTCTGTCGATATCACGGCTTGCTCAAACCGGCCGTTCGGGTGGGCCATGCGAGCCAGAGAGACCCCGGAGGCGGAGGGGTCAATGCCAACGACCTGGCATCCCTGATTAAGGAACCATCCTGCCCAGTATCCATTCCCACAACCGACATCAAGGACTCGCATCCCTGGCTGAATTGCAGGGAAGAGGGCTTCCGCCGCAGGATGCAGGTAGCGAGCTGCCGAGCCTCTGGGGCCTGCCTGGCGAAACTCGAATGCAGTGGCTTGTTGGCCGTCACGAGAGGTTTCGGTCATGGTGCGTTCTCGCTTGGTTGGGTGGCCTTGTGAAACACGTCCAGCATCCGGGCTGCCTGGCGGTCACGGTGGTAGTGGGTGGTCACGTACTCGCGGGCGGAGGACGAGAGGCGGGAGCGGAGTTCCGGGTCATCGGCCAGACGTGTGAGTGCATGGACGAGATCGACTTCCGACTCTGGTTCCATCTCAATCGCTGCTCCAGCGTCCATCACGATCTGCCGCGACTCGCCGCGGACTCCCATGATGATCGGGCGGCCCATGGCCATCGTCTCGAAGATTTTGGAGGGGACTACGGTTTCAAAGAGTTCCGTTTTACGCAGGTGGACGAGACACGCATCCGAGCTGGCGAGCACGGTCGGCATCTGGTCCCGCGACATGCGGCCCGTCCAGACAATGAGGTCTCCCAGCCCCTGTTCTCTGGCCTGACGCTGGAGTTCTTCTCGGCGGGCACCATCACCGACGATCAGGAATGCAATGTCGCTGCGTCCTAGATCCTTTAAGCGTTGGGCTGCCCGTATTACCACTTCCAGCCCATGGGCCATGCCGATCGTGCCAGCGTATGAGCAGACGAACTTCCCGGACAGCCCCCAACGTGTGAGGAACTCCTGATCAGGAGGTCGAGGGGTAAAGACATTCGTGTCGACGCCATTCATGACAACGTTGATGCGGTCACCGACCGGGACCTTCGCTGCGATCTGCTCGCGATACCCATGCCCCACGGTGACGATCTGGTCTGCCGACAGATACATCCGGCGTTCCATCCACTCCAGAAAGCGAGTGGCGAGCCCCTTCTTCATTGCCCCGACAGCTGAGATCGATTCCGGCCAGATGTCACGGATTTCGCCGACAAACGGAACTCGTGTCAGCCAGTGGTACCACACCCCAGCCCAGCCACAGAAGAACTGTGGTGAGGTCGAGACCTCCACATCCGGGCGCGGAAGCCACCAGGCTGACCAGACCGAACTGACCATATAACTGAGGTAGTTGAGAATCCGCCCGATGGTCCCTTTGTTAGGAGCGATCCAGGTCCAGACGCGGACAACGCGGATGCCATCAATGACTTCGGCCTGCGATCGCAACCGATTCCGGTACCCCTCGAACACGACCCCATCCGGACAGTTCGGCACGCAAGTCACCACGGTGACTTCGTGCCCAGCTTTGACCCAGCGGACTGCGTGCTCGTATGTCCGCGATGCCGGGGCATTGACCTCGGGTGGGAAGTAGTGACAGAAGAACAGTATTTTCATCAAAGTTGCCGGACTACTGCACGAAGCTGGCGAATGTTGTCGAGATCAGCGACTCCAGCGAGATCGGCATCGGACGGTTCTGGGCGACAGCTTCGATGAACTGCGCAATCTCGGCGGCGTGGCCCTTGTCCTGTGACAGCCAGGCCTTCTGGTTCATGACTCGCTTGGAACCCGTGTCGAGTTGGAGAGACCGGTAGTCGTCGAGAATGCCGCTGCGTCCGCCGCCAAAGACTTCCACGCGTTCTTTACTCGTCGCTTTCGCCCCGGTTGTCGTGTAGGTCAGGTGACAAACCGAGCCGTTGGCGTATGTGAGCAGCAGCTGGACATCATCCGGTGAATTGCGATCGACCGCGATGCGATCGACCGAGACGGGCTCGGAATCGGTCAGGAACGCGAAGAAGTCGAGGAAGTGGCATCCCTCGCCGACAATTCGGCCTCCCTCGGCAGGATCAGCCACCCAGTGCTCGGCGGGAATTGTCCCGGCGTTCACACGGTAATGCACACTGAGAGGATGAATCCCGGTGAAATGTTTTTTCAGTGCCACGGCCATTGGCGCAAAACGGCGATTAAATCCGACCATCACTCCTCGAGATGACTTCGCAGCTGCCTCGCGAACCTGTTCCAGCTGATCCATGTTGATCGCGAGAGGCTTTTCAACGAAGACTGCCTTACCAGCGTTTAAAGCCTTCACGACGAGGTCCGCGTGTTGCGAGTGGCGCGTGGCGATGAAGACCGCATCTGTGGCCGGGTCGGCGAAGATCTCCTCGGCACTGGAGGTGCAGAATGCGAATCCGTATTTTTTCCCTGCCGAGACAGCTGATTGACCCGAAGCTGTGAGGATGCCGCGGTACTCGATTCCGGGGAGAGACTTCAAGTTCTTCAGCAGCACGCCACGGGCAAAGTTTCCTGCCCCGATGAACGAGACACCGATGGTCCCTTTCACGGGGACGGATGGTGGTGATGACGCTGATCGCAGAACGACAGAAGAGGCGGGCGGTGTCTGTTCTTCGCTCGGGTATTTTAGAACAACACCCAGGTACGGTTCCTTGCCATCGAGAATCATCTCGTAGGCTTTGACGGCGTCAGCGATGGGAAAACGGTGGGTCGTCAGCTTCTCCGGATGAATGACACCGAGGGCACACAGATCGAGAAACGCTTCGAGGTTTCGTTGCTCCGTCCAGCGCACATACCCGATCGGGTAGTCGTGGCCGCGCTCCTCGAATTGCGGGTCATACCGTCCCGGGCCGTACGAACGGGAGACGATAAACGTCAACTCCTTGTGATAGTAATCGTTACGAGGAATATCCATTCCCGTTACGCCCACCATCACGACCTTGGCCCGGTCGCGGGCAATGCGGGCCGCCAGTTCGACCGGCGTGTTACTCTTGGTCGCAGCTGTGATGAGCACGGCGTCGGCCCCCCGGCCGCGAGTGGTCTTAATCACCGCCTCTTCGATGGCCGGGCCTTCACCGGCGAAGGCAGCCACCGCTCCATTGGCAATGGCCTGTTCGGTACGCTTGGAAGAGACATCGAGACCAATCACGCGACAGCCACTTGCCTTGAGCAGCATGACCGCCAGTTGGCCGATTAGCCCTAGCCCAATCACGGCGACCGTCTCACCAACGCGAGCATCGGTGTTGCGAATTCCTTGCAACGCGATTGACCCGACGGTGGCATAGGCCGCCTGCTCGGCCGTCACCCCGGCAGGGGCCATCGCCGTCAGCAGACGCGGAACCGCATTGACCTCTGCATGACAGGCAAACCCCGCTCCGCAACAGGCCACTAACTGACCCGGTTCATGCCCAATTACATTCGCCCCGAGCGCGGTGATGTGGCCAGCTGCGCTGTACCCCAGCGGCAACTCTCGATCGAATTGTTCCCGCACCGCATTGAGCGTCGCCAGGAACCCATCCTTACGCAGCTTGTCCATGACCCGCTGCACCAGGTCGGGGCGCTCACGAGCCATGCCGACGAGGCTTTTCTGGCTCAACTCGATCGAGGCCCGCTCTGTTCCCGCCGAAATCAGCGAAACTACATTCCGCACGAGCATGCGATCGGGCTGCAACTGCGGCGTCGGAACATCGACGACCCGCACCTGCCCGGTCTTACGGTTTTGAAGGACTTGTTTCATGGAGGCTAAGTCGTCGGTCAGGTCAGTTGAGCGTTGGCGGCGAGATCACTTCTGGACGATCCAGTATGACATTCGCCCCTTACCAGCCCATTGCTTAAATGTACTTGGTTGGTCATTCCACAGAACGTTCGGGAAGAAGCTGCGAATCATCGCATCTGCACGAGTCCACTGGTAAGTGTGCGGGTGAGCGACAAAGAGCCATTCGTTGGGTTTACGCCAGCGGTTGAAGTGCCACTTCTTCTCCCCAGCAAATGAGAGCGTACTGACGGAAAATGCAAAGATGCCTCCCGGTTTCAGCACACGCTGAATCTCCTTGAGTATCGACTCCGGAGACTGGGCATGGTCGACCACATTGATACAGGCCACCAGATCGAAAGTCGCATCATCGAAGGGCATCCGCTCGCCGATGCAACTCTGGTAATGAACACGGCCGCGGATCGCGTCGACATACCTTTGTAGATCGGCATCCGGCAAGTTGATGTCGAGCCGGGGAAGTGGATCGATCCCATCGATTCGCCCGGCTTTGTGAGCAAAGTGGGCAGCCAGGAAGCCGAGCCCGAAACATCCAACGCCGACTTCGAGAGAGCGCACAACCGGCGTCTTCACATACCTGTCGAGTGGCCCAGCGATCTCGCTGTGCTCCACCAGTTCATAAAGTAGTCTCGATACGTTCGACGTGTCTTTGACCCAATTGGCCATTTCATGGTCCTGGGCCTTTTGGAACGACTCGTCAGAGATGGACATGGTTAAGTCACCGTGTTGTTGGAGATCAGGTTAAAGTTGAGGACTGTCGACCCGTTGTCGGCAAGTCTATTTCAGAGAAGGTTTCTCGGATTGTCTGGGCGAGCTGGAGTTGATACTGCTGAAGCGTCAGTCCAGATGCAACTTGTCTGGCCGCCTCACCCATCGAATGTCGAAATTCTTCGCTGTCTGACAATCTGCTGATCGCTTGGGCAATGGCTTCAGGATCTCGGACGGGAATCAGAAAGCCCGTAAAACCATCTTTTACAGTGGATCCCGCATTGGGCGTCGCGATGACCGGCAATCCGTGAGCCATGGCTTCGTAGCAGACGTTGGCGGATCCTTCGGCCAGGGAGGCGTGCAGGAGGATGTCTGCGCTCTGGTATTCCTGAGTCATCTCGGAGCGAGGAACTGGACCGGCGAACTCAACCGGGCAGCGGGACTGTGAGTTCAGAAATTGTCCTTTGATGGCGGTCATGTTGAGGCGGTTGGGGCCGACAAAACGTAAGTGAAACCGTGGATCATCGAGAAGTTCCGCCGCTTGCAGGACGTAAGGGACGCCTTTGCGAAGTTCGACCGTACCAGCGATCAGGATGCGAATCTGACTGCTGTTTGCAGTCGGGGCACGGGCCACGGTCGGGCCAGAGTATCCCCAGCGGGCGACGCGGCACTTGGACGGATCAACCCCGACCTCGGCCAGTGAGTCAGCAACGTACTCCGAGCCACAGAGGATCAGGTCGGCAAGTTCCCATTCGCGACGTTCGCGGGAGATCAATTCGTCAGGTGAGTCAGAGGTGTGCTCCGCAAGTTCCAGGTTCGGAAACCTCTGACGCTCATCGGAGAGCAGCTGTTCGACAACCTCCAGCGGGGCAATCGTCATGTCGAGTATGCACTTCAACCCTTTGGCCTTGGCTGCTTCGAATATCTCCACAGCTGCGCCGTTGAATGCATAGACCGCATCGGCCTTCCCGAAACCACGACGAACCACATCTCGCCCAAATGCCTCGTTCTGCGCGACCCAGCGGGCGTACTGACCAAGATGTTGGGACCGCTTGCGGTTCTTCCACATCGCCCATGGCGAGGACCACAGGCATGTCACTTTGTCGTCTGGCACTCCCGGATGAGTACGCCCCTGCAAGGATTTCCAGCCAGGTACCGGCATGTCAGGCTTGAAGACTTTGCTTAATGCTCGCAACCATGGGGCTGCCATGCTGATATCGGTATACAGGCCGGCAAGCATTCCCGCATGTTGCAAGGCAGCAGGGACCGCGTAGTGGCGGCGGGCTCCAATCTGAGTGACGAGGACTTGCAAGGGAGAATTTGTCAGCTGAGAGTTGTCAGGAAAACGGCCATCAATTCTGGGGCTTGGTGGCGCGGACGTAGATGCTGAAAGGGACTTTGGGGTTGGACCCGTCGAGCAGGGCAAACGGGGCCAGCATAAAGAACAACGGGATGCCGAGCTTCAATCCACCAACGAGTTGGATATTCGTGATCTGGGTGTTGCAGGCCTGACGAATCGGACCACCGAGTCCGATCGGTGCGGACAGCTGGAACCCGATCGGTTCGAGCAGGGCCTTGAACC
Organism: Planctomycetota bacterium; assembly: GCA_003669575.1. Lineage (GTDB taxonomy): Bacteria > Planctomycetota > Planctomycetia > Planctomycetales > Planctomycetaceae > TH-plancto1. Next base: position 12,642 of record QWOR01000070.1, read on the forward strand.
CTTCATAGGTGTAGCCCGGTCGAACATGACCACCCGTCTCGTGGGGGTCGAGCGGATAATTGGCGTTGATGGGATGTACCGGGTTTGGGCAGCAGATGTGCAGCACTCCACCTGGCTTAAGAATCTTGTAGAAGTGGCGGCACACCTGTTCGTCGCCCTTGATGTGCTCCATGACTTCGCAGCAGATGATCTCGTCGAACTGGACTCCGATTTTGTCGATGTCGTACAGGTTGTGATCACGGAATTCGAGTCGGTTCTCGGGGATGCCGTGATACTCATTGAAGAACTTCTTGTCGCGGACCACTTCGTCTTTGATCGAGACGCCGAGGACTCTGTTCCCCATCCGGTAAGCTTGATAGGAGAGCATGCCGTTCCCACAGCCGGCATCCAGAACCAGTCTCTGTTCACCTGGCTTCGGGCGTCCGAAGAATTTTGGCAATACTCGAAAACGCAGTCGAGCGTTCAAGTTCAGGCCAGGAAAGAAGAGCCACTTGATTTGTTCACGAAACATCATGGTTGCAAGTCTTCAGCGATAGATGGTGTGTGATTCTGGCTGATACGGACAGTCAGTCATCGACGAGACGCAGTTTGGTTTGGAACTCTCAAGGCTGGGGATGTGTGACTTGGTGAGGACTCGGAGTGAGTGTCTGAGTTCGCAGTTCTTCGAGTTTAACCAGCATGTGAATCTCATGCGTGAGCCGCAACAGGCAGAACATCAGGCCGGCGTATCCATCCAGGAATCCCCGTTTCCAGAAA
>QWOR01000351.1 GCA_003669575.1 Planctomycetota bacterium
CGTAATCGGCCAGGCCCCAGAAATCGACCAGCAAGCCGATGGAATCGACGATCGTCACCGCTGCTGAGGACTCGCGACGTGACGTGACGTCGCTATTGAGGGCAAATGAGAGCTTGCGATCATGGACCAGTTTCGCAATCTCGCGTGTCCGCCCCGGGTGGCGGGGGACGATGACCAGGCGTAAGTGCGGGTGGTCGGTTTGCAGCTGTTGCAGGGCGTTGAGGAGAATCGCCTCCTCGGGGTCGTGCGTGCTACCCGCCACCAGGATTCGTTCCTGGTCTGTGAACCCCATTCGTTGTCGAAGCTTCGCCGATCGGGCGCGGGCATCCTCTACGAGCGTCGCATCGCACTTCAGCGACCCCGTCACTTCGACTTTGGTCGTGGCGGGACCCAGCAGGTGTCGAATTCTCTCGGCGTCCTGTTCGGTCTGCGCCCCCCACCAGTGAATGGCAGCCAGCGCGGGTTGGTGGAACCAGCTGATTCGCCGAAAATAAGCCAACTCGTCGTCGTTGATCCGAGTACTGACCACCGCCACCGGAACGTGCCGTCGCTGGGCCTCCAGCAGCAGGTTGGGCCACAGGTCCAGCTCCGAATGCACGAGCAGTCGCGGGCGCACCGTGGCAAAGACACGCCGTACCGCCCAGGTCAGATCGAACGGCAGATAGAAGACGAGAGCATCCGGATAAGTGTCACGGGCGACGCGAAACCCATCGCGGGTATAGGCTGAGATGACGAGTTGATGAGCAGGTTCTTGCTGGCGAAAACGTTCGATCAGCGGGCGCAGCAGCAGCAGCTCGCCCATGCATGACCCGTGCATCCAGACGACGGGGCGATCAGCGGGTGGGGTCGGGGCAGATCCAGTCAGACGCTGCCAGTGCCCCCCGATGTCATATCGGCCCGTCACGATCCGGTAGACCCAGACCGGCAGCATCACGACCGACAACACCAGATAGATCGCGTTGATGAGGTACGGCATGAGGTGTTTCGCGGGTTCCTGCCCGATGGACCAGCCGAACGGGATCACGCCAACTCCGGCGGGACCGGCTGCTTCAACAACACGGTCCAGAACTCCGCATCGGTCCTCACCTTGACCCGCTGGAACTCCTCGTGCTGGGCCACGATCGACTCCGACTCCATGTCCCGTTTCGCCTCGTCGGTCAGATGAGGCTCAAACAGCTTCGGCAGCCAGTACTTATACCACGTCCGGTCATCAAAACAGACCCGGGCAATCAACGCATGGTTTCTCCAGACATCGTCCCACGTTGCGTTATACTGCAGCTTCTCCTTAAACATGTGCAGTGTCGGTGTCCAGCACAAATGCAGGATCGGAATGTCGAGAAAAAACGCCTTCACCGAGATCGCCGCCTCCGACCCGCCCCAATTCCGCAGCCCCTCGATCCAATGCACTCGGTCGTAGGTCTCACGCGTCATGACATACGCAGGCGCCCGCAGGGAGGAAATCCGAGTTACCTCTTGATGTGGATATCCGTCATTCCACTCTGCACCGAAGTACCCCCGTTCGGGGCACAGCTGGAATGTCGCACCGTGCAACGTACGTGACCAAGGATCAAACCCGCGCATGTCGGGGACGACAATCGCAGCTTCACGAGCCGCCGCCACCGCACACCGGTTCAGGACCCCCGGCCCAACCCGCTGATGCCCGTCGAGAAACGCTAGAGCTCTCCCCCGCGAAGCCTGCACTGCCATGTGCCGCGATGAGGCAACCCCAGTGCGAACCACATTACGAATGCCCCGGACGTGGCTGTTTTCCACACCGTTGCAACAGCCATCCGTCGACGCATCATCAACGATCAGCGCTTCCACGTCCTCGGTCGTCTTGGAGAAAACCGACTCCAGCGTCCGCTGGACTTCCTCTCCCTCATTATGCGCAGTGAGAATGAGGGAGAGCATGCTGGAGATTTTTTTTCGAGAATCGGACGGTACGACACTCTGAACCATGCGAACTGGTCCACTGACACCGACTCATGCGACTCGAAATGCCGACGTGGCATCAAGAATCACGTAAGCACATTCAAGATGTATCAGTCTTGGCAGCACCCCCGAATGCAATCGAGCTGATATTGGAGATCTTCAACAAGACATTTGATCTTGTCTAATGTCTCCTGAGTCTCTGCGAGTTGTTGCTGGACCGATTCCGAATCGCCTGCACAACGAGGCGGCCCCTTAGGTGGACTGCTCGGAGTTGGATCAGGGTTGAATGACATTGGACAGTTCCTTGTGGAAGATTGATTTGATTGAGTCGAACTCGATGAATCCCCAAAACACCTTGCTGCAACCTAGTCGCAGGATTTAATGAATGGTGCCGGGTGACCTCAGCTCTTTACCATGCCCCTACTGGTGTCACAGTCGTGAGCCACATATCTATTGCATTTGGCGGCCCATATCCCGGGAATTGGACTGTCGTCCCCAATTTGACTGGGATAGGCACTGGTCTAGGAGTTGACCAATTGGCATTAAGCGAAGGATCTGCTTTGGGGTTGTTCTTTGCCACATCGAGGAGATATCCGATTTTACATGCCAAGGGATTATCGCTAGCACACGGTGCATCTTCGATCATTGTGAAACTTGTTACGTTTGGGTCATTGAGATGAGTCTTGAAAAAACTCCTGATCTGAGTCGCAAAGATAATGGCCATGTCGAGGTATTGCTGATAGTCGAGTGTACCGACAGCAGCCCCCGGAGCCGGCAGCAGATGCTGTTCGAACCCAACAGTCGCGGACCAGAAGCCATTCTTGGCGAAATAACGATAAACGATAACGATATTCCCTTCGCCCTGGACGGCGTTTTCGCCGTAATCTACCTGCATGTAGTTAACTGCATTATTACCAAGAACATTGGGGTTTGTGACACTCGAGTTAATGATTTCCTGGAGCCTCGCGTGAGTTACTACTGCAAGGTCGCGATTCTTATGAACACTCGCCGTATCTGATAGAATTTGAAAAATGGGTTTGATCTGATCCAATGGTATGTTGTTGCTCGGATTTGAATTGAAAGAGGTCCATTTGAATGAGAAAGCCATCAATGTTCTCCAGGGTGGTGTGGGTTGGCCATCATTGAGTGTTTTTCAAGTTACATAGTCTCACTTTAGCGATCTAGCGATCCGAAATCCTCTCAGAAATGATGTCGTGCTAAAAGATTTTGCTTGCCGGCGATTCGCGGCTCGCTGATAGGCGACAGACTCGGAAGCACTTCCCCCGCGTTCCGCCCGTTTGAGGTCATGCTCATATGGCTCGGGAATCATCTCTACATCATCTCCCGCAACAGGCGGAGAATCTTCTTCACAAGGGTCTTGTGTCCATTCGGCCACACTGCCATGCATATCAAACAGGCCGAAACGATTGGGACAAAGACTCCCCACTGGCCAATTATGCCCCTTGGAATTGTCGATATTCCACGTGAAGCGACTGGCCAGTGATCTCGCATTTCCCCATGAGTAGGAATCCACTGACCCGGCGCGGCAGGCATATTCCCATTCCGCTTCAGATGGCAGCCGATACCCTGTCCGCGATAAGTAGTCGTTTACTGGTTTCATGACGTACATTCTCACCTCCTCATAACACCACTGGTCTTCCGTGATGCCCTCCTCTTTACTGAGCCAGTTACAATATTCTGCAACCCGATGCCAAGTGACTGCTGCAGCCGGGCAGTCGAACGAAGGGGTATAACCATTGACTCTGTGTGGAAAGCCGGGGTCGAACTTCAGGTACTGCTCGAAGGAGACTTCCTTGGTCCCCACCGAGAAAGTCCGGTTGATCTTCCGAGTCAACGGCGACTCGTCAGACGCATCGCGATTCGGTTCATCAAGAAGAGAGCCGATGTGGGCTTCAACGGGGCCGCGGAAGATCGCCATCGAGTGGCCGGTGGGGCTGATCAGCCAAGTGCGGTCGGGGGGGATCTCTTTGCTGGCCAGTTCCTGGGTCAGGCTCTCGATCTTGTCGCTGCGCCCCCACGAACGCAGACCCCATTCGGCGGCGGAGTGGACTCCGGAGTCGGGTTCGGTGCGGAACGCGGTTTCGAACGCGGTGAGGCAGTTCTCCTGGAGATCGGGGCGGAAGTTCTGGCGAGCGGTCGCATCGATCCCCGCCAGAACCCGGAGCAAAGATCCTCGCAGCGACGCAGTGGTCGTTGTGCTCAGCTTGCTGGAGATCGCCTCGCAGTTCAGGACCAGATCGGTCAGGCGTTTCTCCAGGAAGGCGGTGATCTCCGGGTCATCTGTCTGGCCCAGCGACTGCCACGTCGGATCCGCATCGCCGAGAGCAAAGAGCAGTGCAGCTGCGTGGGCTCGGCGTTCGAGAACCCGGCTGCGGGCGTCGTACTTCTCTTCCGGCGTGGGCAGTGTGTTGTAGATGAACAGCAGCTTGTTCTTTGCTTCGGGGCGATGGGCTTCGAGTTTGGAAAACAGCTTGCGATGCTGCGGCGGAGTGGCTGTCAGCAGCAGCTCAACCAGCGGTTGCGGTCGATCAGAGACATATTCCCCCAGAATCGAGGCTGCGAATTCCCGGTCCAGCTCCCCGCGATCGGTGGAGGCATAGACCTTGCTCAAGTGGTCGATGAGAAAGTCGCGTGCCGGCTGAAACAATGCAATCCAGGCGTTGAACTGGCTCTGATTGTCGGCGATCTGGCTGATGAGTTGTTCGGCCACGAAGTCAGCGGATGCCTTCCATTTGGTTTGTGCTTCTGGACTGGAGGTCTCGAAACCCGCCAGAGCGGCTGCCGCCCGGAATCGTTTATTGGACTCCTGGGCCGGATCGGTGAGGATGGCCCAGAGATGGCTGGCCAGCTGCGATTGATCGGTATGAACGATGAGCGCGCGGCTGATGACGGCCACACTTGCCGGGGGCTCCAGCAGCATGCGATCTCGGAGGTATTCCCCGAGGTTGGGGTTCGAAGGCAACAACGCCAGACTGAAATTCACCCGGGCCCGCGAGTCGGGCCCCGCCTGGAACAGTGCATCGAGAAGCAGGGGGTTGGCCCAGCGCCGGATCGGCTCGAGTGGCTCGATGATCGCCGGGACGTCTTCGGTGGGGGCAGTCCGGAGGGATTCGACCAGGCTGTGGGATCGTGCCCGGGGAACCGAGTCGCTAATCCACCAGCCGACGCACAGCGCCAGGACAACTGCCATGGCCATCCGCGACAGGTAATAGCGACTGGCCCGCCGCATCATCTTCTGTTCGGCCTGCTGGTGAGCCCGATTCTTCCGCGTCGTGAAGGCGAGGATGCTCAGCCACTCGAGCAAGGAGGGGAGCGTGCGGCTGGATGGTCTGGCCTGCCAGCTCTGGGCCCGCTCTTCCAGAAGTAACTCGGCCCGTCCCCGTCGGGTGGCTTTCTTCTTCTGGGTGAGCCACTCCGTCAGTGAGGGGACGAGGTAGTCGTGTGTCAGGTTGTAGTACCGTTCCTCGGCAAGCTGGGGGCGATCCGACACGTCGTTGCCTGTACTCTGTCCGACCGGATCGGTGGGGGTGATCAGTCGCAGCTCCGAATCCAGGATTCGCAACAGGACATCGAAGTCCCGCTTGTGATCGTCGTAGCCTGATCCGGCCAGCAGCTCCTGATAGGAGCGCATGCCGCCCTTAATGCCGCCCCCCTGGTCAGACAGCAGCATCGACAACACCGACCGGGCTGCTTTCTGGTGAATGCGGTGCTGGGGGTTCGCAGTCCGTCCGTTAAAGGTCTCTTCCAGGAAGGTCACGCCAACGCCTTTTGCCCCTCCCAGTTCCTGCAGGGTCGAGGGAGTCCAGCGCTTGTCTTTGACCATTTCCGCGAACAAGGCCAGATGCACCGGAATGACCTGCTGGTTCTGGGCCAGATCATTGGTCGCCTGCTCGATGAACATGGTTTGCAGTTGATCGAGCTTCTCATGCCCTGGGGGGAGAGCCCCGTATGCCCGCCCCATGGCAGTCAGCACCTTGCGTGCGTGACGCATGCCGAACAGGTCAATGGCGGAAATATTGTTGTTCGGAATCAGCGAGACATCGAGGTCTTCCATGAAATGCGTAATGGCCATCCAGAAGTCATCGCGTGCCGAGATGACACACTGCAGATGAGCCCCGTCGCATTGCCGGAGAGCACGGACCAGTTCGCTGGAACTGTGATCCTGTCGGGAGTGCAACCACTGTTCAAACTGATCGAGAACAATGAGCACTTTCGTACGCACAGGAAGATCGAGGCCACGTCGGATGGCCGCCAGGGTGCCAGCAAGGTCGAGTTCTCGCGAGAGAGTTGGACAGCTCTTGCGTAGTGCCTTGAGCAGCCGGAGTTCGGTGTCGTGAGGAGTCGACTCCACGTAGATCCGAACAATGTTTTCCGGAAGGTGCGGTATGACAGCTGCCTTCAGGAAGGATGACTTGCCGCAGCCGCTGGGGCCATAAACAAGTCCCACGCGAAATGTCTTCTCGGGATCCTCTTCGAGAATCCGCGTTCTCCAGAATCGAACACTTTCCGGGAGGCCATCACGGTCTCTGGGACCGGGCAAGAGTTCGAGGAAGAATCCGGCATCATCACCATCGAATGACCGCAATCCCTTCGGAATGATCGTGAGTGGATTTGTGGCAGCTGACTGAAGTTCGCTGGACACCGCTGCGCCCGAGTTCGAGAGCCTCGCTCCGCTCGCAGCCCTCGCGCTGAGATCAATGCCCTGGCTCAGGAAATAGCGTAGGTCTTCCGCCATGTCGCGAGCTGTGCTGTACCGCTCGGAAACGCGGTAGGAGAGCGATTTCAGACAGATACGTTCCAGCTCTTGCGGAATCGAGTCATCAATCTGGCGGAGCGGCCGAGCCTCGACGGGCGATTGCCGCTCCTGCCACGCTTTGCCGAAGGGGCGACGATTTGACAACAACTCGTACAGCACGATCCCCAGACTGAACACATCTGAACGACCATCGACGAGATGCCCCTCTCCACGAACCTGTTCCGGACTCATATAGGCCGGTGTTCCAGCAGAGGGACGATCTTTCCCCCAGTTCTCGTCTTTCAGCGCGATTCCGAAGTCGGCCAGGTAAGGGCGATTCTCCGTGTCGATCAGAATATTGGCAGGCTTAATGTCTCGATGCACAACACCATGCAGGTGAGAGTAATGCAGAGCCTCGGCGACGACCGACAACAATTCGGCAACGGCTGAGAACGAGAAGTGTACGTGTTTGTTCTTCGTCGCCAGGTCGCTGCCTTCGATGTACTTGGAAACAATAAAGCATCGTCCATCGTCGGTGCGGCCAAAGTCAAAGACTGGCACGATCGCCGGGTGATCGAGGCTTGCCAGAATCCTGGCCTCTTCGAAATAGGTTTCGATATCGCTCGGGTTTGCGATGCGATATGCGTGAGGCACCTTGATCGCCACAGAACGGCGCAGCTCTTCGTCGAATGCCAGGTAGACACGCCCGAACCCCCCGTCTCCCAAGATTCGTTGAACGCGAAAGCGGCCAATAAACTGTGGCTGGTCAACAGCCCGGTTGGACGTCGCGGGGGAATGAAGAACCGCTTCATCGACCGAGAAGAAGGGCTCATCGAAGATTGCCCCTTTATCGGTGTCAGGCCCTTGAACTGCAGTCGTCTGTACTCCCCTGTCAGCCGGCTCCTTACGCCTGGCAGACAACTGCTCATGGAGCTCATTGCGGACATCCGGAAACCGGGACGCGAAGACCGCAATGTCAAGACGTTCCCCACGGCCAGAAAGATGTTGGAACTCGCCAAGGATTAATCGTAATTTTGCCCGAATGTGGGTATTGAGAACTGGGTACTTCCCCAGGTAACTCTCAACTGGCAGACCAGAGCCCGCTTGCCAGCGTCGGGACTGATCGATCGAGCACACCGCAGCGATCTCTTCTGCACTTGCTGCGGGATGCTGACTGAGAAACTCGAAGACATCCGGGGCACAGCCATCTCCGCCACAGAGGCTTTGGAACGCTTCTGCAAGACTGTGCTTCGAATGATTCGAGGAAGATGAGATCATCTCACGAGGATGCCTTGTCGCGACGATTGATGCATTGTCAAAGCTTTACTTCTCACAGACCGACACAAAGCAACGGTGATTCTGTCATTGACACCAACATAATGCAAAAGACACCCACATAATGCAAAAGCCATTTTTCATCTATCCCTGTTATCCTCCGATTCTTTTTGTTCAATTTTCTTAATGAGTTCGCTGTAACTCTGCGGAGTGATAGGGAATTTGCGAAACACGAGGATGGCCAAGGCGAGCAAGATTCCGGGTAAGAGCACAAAAACCAACCTGAGCCCGTTCAAAACTGGGAGAGTTGGCTGAACCTGCCCATCGTAACCAATCGCGTGCAACAATTGCCCAACGAGGAGAAAACAGAGCCCCGTGGAGATCTTCCAGGAGAAATTCGCAACGCCAGCATACATTCCTTCGCGACGCTGTCCTGTTCTCACCTGTTCCCATTCGATCACATCGGGTTCAATCGCTCCCGGAAGGATCAGCACCCCACTGCTCGCTGCTCCCATCAGCCCTGCGACGAGATAGATCGCAGACACACTCCACGCCACAGCGACAAAGCTCGTAATCACAGCCCCCCAGCACACCATGGCCAGGATGTAGGTTCGTTTTTTTCCGATACGGTTCGACAGCATGATCCAGAACTTCGGGCTGGCCAGACTCCCGAAGAAATAGGCCAACAACGGTGGAATCGAGTCCTGCTTTGGAATGCCGTGCATATGTTCTAGTAAGTAAAATAAGAGTGAAGCTGTGACCCGATCGGCGACAGCCACAAGTGTAAATGTGATGAGAAGAATCACGAATGGCTTGTTTTGGAAAGTGGCGTGTACGCTTCGGAAAAACCCCTCTCTGTCTTCGTGGCCGACAGGAACAGATTCTTTCGTTCCGACAAAAGTGATGACTGCCGCAGCCACCGCAACCACCCCCATGAACACTGCAGCTGCTGGATAATATTTCGATTCCTCGAGAGTGGTCATTGCATGGGCGTTTGTCGACATGGCAGCCACGACGGCGAGCATGACAGGAACCGACAATGTAGAAATCATTTCAGCCACAATTTCCATCAATCGCCGATAGCCTGAGATGCGAGTCCGGTCGTCATAGTTCGTGGTCAGTTCCCATGACAACGCGAGATACGGAATACCGAATACCGTGAGCGACGTAATGAGTAAGCTGGAAATGGTTGTCAAATAGACAAACACCTTGAGCTCGCTTCCTGATGGTGGAATCATCAGGAGATAAAAGAAGAAGGCTGCTGGTATAGCCCCCAACAGGAAGTAGGGCCTGCGTCGTCCAAACCGCGACCTTGTCCGATCAGAAAGAAATCCGATCAGCGGATCTGAACATGCGTCGACAATAAATCGAATCGAGAATGCGTACCCAACGAGTCGTGGATCTAGAAAGACCACATCGGTATAGAAATTCATCAAATAGAGACCGCAGAACGCGTAGATGCTTGTCTCGATGATGCTGCCAGCGCTGTAACACAACAGCGTCTTGCGACTCAAAGCTCCAGTCTGCATGGTCACCTTGCGAATCGGGAGAGGTCTCGTGATACCCCGAGAGGAATTACGACTGGTGGCCAGTAGAACGCACGAAGATGTGAAGCCAAACGGGCTGTTGCTTCATATCCAGAACAACTCGATGAAACATGGGGCTTGACGTTGGAAGTTCTCAACATCTTCTTCGGATGGTCTCCTCTCTGCAAACAATTCGACAACCACAATCTTACAGAGATCCTGAATAATCCTCGATCCGCTCGCCGGTCTATCGCACCTTCAAATTGACGTTGTTTGACATTTCCCGGATGAGTACTGTTTTCGTCCCGTAGGCGGGCAGTCGACGCGACCAAATAGATGGCCTCGACTGAACTGGGCCATTTGCGACGCAATCTGGACGAAGCATATCATTTGACAAATGAGGCCAATGATGTCCTGGTTTGTGCCGAAGCAGAATTACAGCTTGTCTAAACGATGAGCAACGTCAGCAGTTCCACGACATTCGCCATATTCCCGATGAACCAACTTGATCCATGCATCGACCACTGACGCAACGAGAAACGGGAATCGTGGCCCCCTTAACCACAGAGGGATTCGGTGAGTGGTGGTCTGATCACTTGGTTCTGACTGACATGCAGAGACCTCGACCTCATGAAGCGACAGCTGACGCTACCGTTTGAAAAGGAAACGGGTCTCACGAGACGCCGTCCTTGCGACCTCACGCCGATTGATGCCATTTTCTCCGGTCGGCCAAGAACTCAGAGCACAAAAACGGCTCAAAACACTGTCTTCTGACCACGTTTTCACTGTTGCCCCAATGACGCATTTTTGGTTGATAAATGGTACCTTCTCACTTCGGGAGTTGGGCTGGAATGCTGTGTTCGGGAAATCCACACTGTCACGTGGACAAGAGAATTACCTAGGTTTTAAGCAAAATCACAAGAGCGGGTGAAGGGATTCGAACCCTCGACATACAGCTTGGGAAGCTGTCACTCTACCAACTGAGTTACACCCGCGAGCAGTTCTTCGTATTATGTTGTCATCGAGCGGGATGATGCAAGCTTGCTGGATGGGCTGGGTTCGCTGACTTTGATCGTGGTTTGAGGAGTTCTATTGCATGGCGTCTGTCGTTGATCTGCATGCTTTGCACCGTTTCCATCTCGCTTTGAAGAGTGTTCAGGACGAGCTGGCCCGTGGGCCGCGGCAGGTCCGGGCACGTGATAATCAGCTGGCACAGCTGGATGTGGAAAAGAAGGCCAAGGAAGACGAACTCAAGCAGACGCGGGCAGCCACCGATCGCAAGAACCTCGATCTGAAGTCGAGCGAGAGCAAGCTCAAGGACCTTGATCGCAAGCTCAATGAAGCGGCTTCAAATCGCGAGTTCGACATTCTCAAGGGACAGATTGCAGCTGACCAGGCGTCGAATTCAGTCCTGCAGGACGAGATTCTCGAATCGCTGGAAAAGGTCGACCGGATCATGCAGGAGATCGCCGCGATCGCTGAGCGGCGAGCAAAACTCGAAACTGAACGCAATGCTTTTGCCGCCCAGATCGACGCCCAGGCAGCTGACCTTCGCAAGCAGGAATCGGAGCTGAAGGGTCAGGTTCAGGAAGCGGAGAAGATGATCCCCGAATCGATCAAGGCCCACTATCGGCGGTTGGTCGATGCCTATGGGGCGGACGGGATGGCCTCGATCGACAATGGGATGTGCACGCACTGTTTCGTCAGCCTCACGCCACAGATCGCCGTCGTGATTGGAAGTGGAACGGGAACGCCGACGTTCTGTCCGTCATGTGATCGTTTGCTATACGCCATCATGTCGTAGAGCGCAATGATGTCGACCACACGCCCGTACGCACTCACGACACCAGCTTGGTCACCCGCTGTCGCTTGAACTCCGAGCGAGGCAGGCTACCGCATTCCACGGGCTGCAGCTCTGGCTGGAACGCCAGGCGATCCGAAATTCGCCGCCCCATACGGTTCACCAGCTCATCGAGTGAGTCACGATTTTGAGCCATCGCGGGCTCGGTTTCGAACTCGATTTTCAATTGCAGCATTTCCTGGCGTTTGACGACGGAGAGTCGAAACTCCGTGACTTCGGGGAAGCCGCGCAGGACAGCCTCCACGCTGCTCGGAAAGACGTTGTTGCCTCGAATAATCAGCATGTCATCCGAGCGACCAAGTACCCCCCCTTCCAGACGCAACAGTCCATCGCCCCCAGCGCTGGCTTCCAGGGAGGCTTTCACCAGATCGCCTGTACGGTAACGCAACACTGGTTGGCCAATGCGGCCGAGATTCGTCATGACCAGTTCACCGATCTGTCCCGGTTGAGCGGGAACTCCGGTGGTGGGGTCGATCACTTCGGCAATCGATTCGGTTTCCAGAACGGTCAAGCTTCCCGGATGCGTCTCGGACTCGATCCCGAGTGACCCGAGATCGGTCATGCCCCAGTGATCGAAGACGCGGGCACCCCACTCCCGCTCGATACGGGCTCGAGTCTCAGCCACGGCCCCCCCTGGTTCGCCTGCCACAATGATAGCCCGCACTGCGGACCTGCCGAGATCGATTCCCTCTTTCCGAGCAACCTCAGCCAGACGCAAGGCATAGGTCGGAGTACAACAAACGACCGTGCATTGATGCTCGATGATCTGTCGCAGCCTGATTTCGCTGCTGAGGCCCCCCATTGCCAAACACAAGTTTCCACGCCGCACGCCGCCTTCAAAAGCGGCCCAGAAACCAATGAAGGGGCCGAACGAAAACGGGAAGGCAAGAACATCATCCGCTCGCAAGCCGACCAGCTGGTAGATCTGCGTCCAGCACTCCATGAACCAGTTCCAACTGGCCGTCGTGTCGAGCCAATACATTGGTCGACCGGTCGTGCCTGAAGTCTGGTGCAGCCGGACGTAGCTGGTGATCGGGTAGGTCAGGTTCGTGCCGTAGCGCGGATGGGTGTTCTGATCAGCGACCAGTTCCGATTTCGTGAGCAGCGGGAGCGCCCGCCACTGCTCAAGCGATTCGACTGGACCGGCTCCCAGGCCCGCTTGCTCCAGCCGTGTCGACCAGAACGGGTTCCGCCCGCGAAGCTCGTCCAGCATCTGGTTCAGACGCATTCGCTGGTGAGGAAGCAGGTCGGAACGAAACACAAACGTCTCCGGATATGACACACAGGTGGGGCGAATGTTGGAGCTGCGATTATTCCACAATGGATGAGCCGGGGCAAACAGAGTGAGCACGATGGCTCCAACCACCGATCCGGCTCTCCTTGAATTGCAGGAGCCCCGCCGATCGATAAGCGTCACTTTCAAGAGCCGAGGGCCAACGTCCATTCGCTCACAGAGTCTGCCTCATCGCGTTTGCACAGAGAGCTAAAATACTCAACACGAGATTGCCCTTGCTGCCTCGATCCGCTTCGGGTAATTCATCGGATGGATGAGCACCAGCCCGCTGTCAATCAGCGTGGACAGCCTGGAAGTTCATGACCGAAGGGAGTCTCTTTCATGATCGTCGGCGTACCTCGCGAAATTAAGTCGGATGAATACCGGGTAGCCATGCTGCCAGTAGGTGTGGAGGAACTGACCCGCCGCGGGCATCGCGTTCTCATCGAGCGTGGTGCGGGGCTGGGGAGCGGGATCGCGGATGACCAGTACGCCATTCACGGAGCTGAAGTCGTCGCCGATGCCGCCGCAGTGTTCGGCGAGGCCGATTTAATTGTGAAGGTCAAAGAGCCACAGAAGTCCGAGATCGCGCGCTTTCACCCGGGACAGATGCTGTTCACCTATCTGCACCTGGCGGCGGACGAAGAACTGACGCGGTCACTCTGTGCAACGGGCGTCACCGCCATTGCTTATGAAACACTCAAAGGCCCTAAGGGCGATCTGCCGCTGCTCACTCCCATGAGTGAAGTCGCCGGACGCATGAGTATCCAGGAGGGAGCGAAGTATCTCGAACGTCCGCAAGAAGGACGCGGGATTCTGCTGGGTGGAGTCCCCGGCGTGGAACCGGCGCATATCCTCATTCTCGGAGGCGGGGTTGTCGGTAAGAACGCTGCCCGCATCGCAGCTGGGTTTCAGGCGAATGTCTGCCTCATGGATGTCAGCGTTGATCGGCTGAGGTATCTGGAGGACATCATGCCGCCTAACGTCAATACCGTCTTCAGCGATCGACACAACATCCGTGAACAGCTCAGGCTCGCCGATCTGGTTATCGGGTCAGTACTCATTCCCGGAGCGAAGGCACCCCATCTGGTGAGCGAGAGTGATCTCAAGATCATGAAGCCAGGAGCCGTGATCATTGATGTCTGTATCGACCAGGGTGGCTGTGTCGAAACCAGTCGACCGACAACTCATTCCGACCCGACCTATGTCGAGGGTGGCATCGTGCACTATTGCGTGACAAACATGCCCGGAGCAGTCGGACGTACCAGTACGTATGCTCTCTGCAATGTCACATTGCCATATGTGATCACACTGGCCAGCATGGATCTGGGCGAAGCGATCCGCAAGACGCCGGGGCTGCGCGAGGCAGTGAATCTGTATCGGGGACAGGTGACCCATGAGGCAGTCGCGGGGACATTCCGGATGCCGCTGGCGTCAGTGGATTAAGGTCGAATGAGTCACTGTCGTCGCTCCGGGCCGACAGGATTGCATGTCCCGTTTGACCCAGAAGTGGCCCGCCGAGACGGCCCATCATCTCACTGAACTCACCACGCCACCAAGGTATTACCGTGCGACTTTTTGAAGGCACTCCGTTCGACCGTCCGCCCGAATGCGAACGCTGCGGACGATTGGAATCCGAGTGTCAGTGCCCTCCGCCGGAACCGATTCGTCTGGCTCCGGAGAAGCAAACAGCTGTGATCGCGATCGAGAGTCGCAAGAATGGAAAGCGGGTGACGGTCGTTCGTGGACTGCGCGCGGAAGGGAATGACCTGCCCGGGCTGCTGGCCAAACTCAAGCTGCAATGTGGAGCGGGCGGTACGTTGAAAGACAGCGAGATCGAGATCCAGGGTGAACAGCTGGACCGAGTGCGCCAGGTACTGACCAAGATTGGGTATCGAGTAAAAGGGTAGTCGAAGTCACGATCCAGAAAGAGAACACCAGGCGTGACTCGCTACGATGACCAGCACAGGTACAGTTGCTAGAGTGTGCATACGCTCAATCAGTCGTCGACACAAACCGTCAGTGGCGGGAGTGGTGGATGTTGAAGATCACCCGGCTGGAAGTGTTTGTGATCGGTGACGGTCCGGAGATCGATCCCGACAAAGGGGGCGTCGAACCGCTCGCCTGCCTCCGGGTCCACACGAGCGATGGACTTATCGGTTTTTCCGAGGTATTTCGCGTCCCTCCAGGCGTTGTGCAGGCCACCGTTGGTGATCGCAATACCCACTTCGGCCGACTGCTGATCGGTCAGGAGATCACACATCCCGAGCGAATCTGGCAGCATGTCTGGGACTCGCTGATTCATACCAATCGACGCGGCTGGGAGATCATCATCCTGGGCGCGATCGATGTCGCGATCTGGGACATCTATGGACAGGCTCTTGGCCAGCCGGTCTGGAAGCTATTGGGAGGTGCCCAGCGTGGGTTCTTTCAGACACATTCCGAAACGCGAATAAACAGCGTTGTCCCTTACTGCACCATCGTCTCCGACCGCTGGGGCGGCGAGGCGATGTTCACTCAGCAGACCAAACGTGTCGAACAGCTGTTGAAGCTCGGATACCGGGCCTTCAAAGTCGAACCGATGATGTCGAGCCCGCGCGATGTCGTCGAACTGACGCGTCGCACGCGTGAGGTACTCGGCCCGGAACCGGCTCTGATGGTCGATGTCGGCTATCTGTTCAACGACGTTCCGAAAGTTGCGAAGATTTGCCGCGATCTCGAAGAGTTCAACATTGAGTTCTTCGAAACGCCGTTCCCGGTCGACACGCCCGAACCCTACGCTCGCCTGGCGGAACTCACCTCGATCCCAATCGCGATGGGCGAACACGGCGTCACACGTTGGGAATTCCTCGACATGATGGACCGCGGCCGTATCTCGGTCGTACAGCCTTACATGACGACATGCGGCGGATTGACGGAAGCCAAACGCATCGTCGATCTGGCGCTCCCGCGCGGGGCACAGGTCTGCCCCGGCAACTGGTCGACGCAGATTCTTGGTACCGCTTCCGTCCATCTGGCTGCGTACTCACCCGTCACTCCATTCATCGAGTTCGCTCCTGCGGAGGTCTTTGAGTCCCCGCTCCGTCGTGAGTTGCAGGAGGCCGGACTGCCTGTCAAGAACGGCGAGATCGAATTCCCCACTCGTCCCGGAATCGGGTTCGAGTTCCCCACAGAGATTGCAGAGAAGTACCGCATGTAGCCCCGGCGCCACGTGGCCCCATGACCTTGAACCACTGATTCCCCAGCTCCGAGAGTTCTATGAGCCAAACAGTGACACCACCCGTCTCACCTGCCAATCGGTGGCTGATCATTCTCCTGCTGATGGGCTTCGCCGCTCTGGGGCACTTCAACCGGATCGGGATCGGTGTGGCGGGAACCGAGGTCTTCATTCGTCCCACGGTCACCGAGGGAGCCCCTGCCCCCGCAACGAAAGAGGAACCCAAGGGGGCGCGCCCTGCGTTCTATCAGGCATTCTCCGAAGTCGAGATGGGGTGGGTCTACACGGCGTTCCTGGTGGTTTACACCTGTGCGATGTTGCCGGGAGGTTGGCTGATTGACCGGATCGGGTCAGTCCGGGCGATGACACTTCTCGGTCTGACGATGGGGTCCTTTGTCATGCTGACAGGGGTCTTCGGCTGGGTGATGAGTACTCCGCACCAGCTGTGGTTTGGCTTTCTGGTGATTCGCGGACTGGCGGGAATGTGCAGTGCCCCGCTGCACCCCGGAGCTTCGCACGCCATCGCCGATGTGACCGAGCCGGTGGGCCGATCGACCGGGAACGGGCTCGTCACTGCGGGGGCAGTGCTGGGGATTTCCTGTACCTACCCGTTGTTCGGCTGGATGATCGACCGGTTCACGTGGCAGTGGGCCTTTGTCATCAGCGGAGGCGTCCTCATCAGTTACGCGTGCTTGTGGCGATTCCTGGCCAAGGGACGGATCCCCGGTCCAGCGCATGAGTCAGCCCCGGAAGTTGAAGTGGCACACACCGCCTCCGATTCTCCCTGGTCACTCCTCAGTCATAGCGGGCTGTGGCTGGTTTCGATCAGCTACTTTGCCTACAGCTATTACCAATACCTGATGTTCTACTGGATGAATTTCTACTTCGAGAAAGTACTGCATGTCCCAGCTCAGGAGTCACGGGACTACTCGTTTGTGATCACGGTCTGCCAGGGAGCTGGGATGTTTCTGGGAGGGCTGTTGACCGACCTGATCTGCCGATTGGTCGGCGTTTCTCTGGGACGCCGGTTGTTCATGGTGGGAGGCATGGGGCTGTGTGCATTGCTCACGCTTGTGGCGGTGAATCAGACAGTTTCGCACCAGGTGGCATTGTTTATGGCTCTGGCGATGGGAGCTCAAGGGATGTGCGAGTGCGTCTATTGGACGACAGCTACTGAACTCGGTGGCCGCTCACGAGGCTTTTCAGGGGCGTTCCTGAACACGATAGGCAATGTGGGAGGGTTCATCTCGCCCGTGCTCACTCCCAAGCTGGCAGAAAACATGGGCTGGACCGGAGCGATCGGGATTGCCTGTGCAGTTTGTGGTTTCGGCGGCCTGATCTGGCTATGGATCAACACCACAGCTTCGAAGCCGACTGTGACTGTCAGCTGATGTTGATTGCCATCATCGCTCTCTACCACCAACCCGAAGCGTCAGCGAGGGCGAATGGGAAACTGATGCGAATTCCAGGCAGCACGATGATCTTGCATGGCCCTCTGGAGGACCATGCATAAAAGTTATGTCTAGTGACGCTCGCCCTCGCTGACGCTTCGGGTGAGTAAAGACGACCTCAGCGTGTGATTCTTCCTCCAACACTAAGCACTCAACTCTCAACCTCCCCCACCATGTCTAAACACGACTTCACTGAATCCGAGTTCGAACAACGTCGCACCCGAGCCCGTGAGGCCATCGCAGCTGCGGGACTCGATTGGATGCTGTTGTTTCATCCGGTCTCGATTCGCTGGCTGACGGGTTCGGATGCGAAGAGTTACCAGGAGTTTCAGTGTCTGTTTGTGTCGGCTAAGCCCGGTCCGATCAATGTGCTCACTCGGACCGGGGAACGCAATGAGTTCCGGGACGATGCCTATGTCGATGAAATCTACACCTGGGGCGGAGGCGAACCCGACGATCCGATTGAGGCACTGGAACAGGTCGCCCGCTGGATGGGAATTCCGGGATCACGCATCGGCATCGAGGTCCCGGCCTACTATCTGCATCCGTATCACTATGTCCGGGTGAAGCAGCTGTTCGGTGAGTCGTCGATCACCGAGGCAACGAACCTGATTCATGATCTGACGCTGGTCAAATCGGAGACCGAGCTGAAGTACATCCGCGAGGCGAGCCGCATTGGCGACATCGCGATGCACTGGTTTGTCTCGGATCTCGCGGTGGGACGAACCGAATTACAATTGGCCGGTGAAGTCTACTACGCGCTCCTCACTCACGGGAGCGGATTGGCGGCGAGTCCCATCAACCTCGTGACGGGAGAGCGGTCCTGCTTCAGTCACGGAGCACCAACTGATCGCCGTCTCTGCCATGGTGACTTTGGCAACATTGAGTACGGGGCGACGTTCAAGCGATATACCTCCACGATCGGTCGACAGTTCTGCCTCGGACAGCCCACGGCACAGATGCTCGAACTGGACCAGCTTGTCCGTCGGGCCGCAGATGTCTGCATGCAGGAGATCCGCGCGGGTGTCCCAGCTGTGGTGCCCCATGAAGCTGCCAAGCGTGTGATCGCGGAGGCTGGACTCAACAACGCGCGAGTTCATCTGACGGGTTATGGTCTGGCTCCAGGCTCGCCGCCCTCCTGGGCCGAGCCGGTGCAGATGTTCGGGAACAATCCGTACACGCTCCAGGCGGGCATGGTGATTACTGTCGAGCCGCCCGCTTATCTGGCTGACGACCGACTGGGGGCCAGACTGATTGATAACGTGCTGGTCACCGAAACCGGGTGCGAATTGCTCTCGACGTTCTCGCGGGAATTGATCGTGGTCGATTGAGTGCGCATCACGTATCGGAAAGAACTTGCTCCAAATGTGTCCCTGTTGAACACCAGATGCGACGCGGCTATGTTCATGATTCTTGACAAAGCGCCAACCGCACAGACAACCACTGCAATCAGCGCAATCCGCACGCCATGAACAATCGGCACAATCGCTACTGCCGGCACATCGCCTGAATCGATAACTATCATTGGTGTTACGAAACGGCCCAGAGGGAATGCTGTTGAAAGAGTCACGCTCACGGTACAGGTTGTGCGGATTATACCGGCTGTGACGCCAGCCGTTGCCGATGGGAACCGGTGGCTGGCTCAATCAAAACTGTTCAGGAGACCGACGAGCGACTGATGACAGCGAGCGTGTGTGGCGACTTGAGACATCGCCATGTTGCTGGTCGTTGCGGGAAGACGAGTGAGGAGAGGGCTTCGTTCATTGCTGTGTCGGCGATGAATCCGGTTTGTTCCCGGAAGCCCCATCCGGAGCCACTGCAAGGCTCATCTCGTAGACCCGCGCGACCTTCATTTATTGCTGTCCAGCGAGTGCTCGAACGCTCGAAGAGGACGAAACATGTTACGTCTGGCAAATCGACTCTGGCACGACCAAGCGGGCTTTGTGATCACCACTGAGCTGGTGCTGCTGTCTTCTGTTCTCGTCATCGGACTTGTCACCGGGTTGACATATCTGAGGAATGCGGTGACCGAAGAACTCTCCGATGTGGCTTGTACAATCTCGTCCCTCGATCAGAGCTACAGCTACACCGGATTCCACAGCTACAAGGACAAATGCCGCTGTTTGACCAAGGCTCGGACCGCAGGCTCGACTAACGTACATACCGATTACGAAGAAGTACTGATCCCGGTCGAAGATGTCGCTCCACGCGAAACGACTGACCAGAGTCAGGGGGTCATCGTCGACGAGAAGATCATCAGCGAGCGCGTGATCAGTGATCGTCCGCTCTACGATGTCGAGTCCGATGAACAGGCGATTGATCGCCCAGCCAAGTGCGAGGATTGCCCAAACAACACCGAGGCGATCCCCACTCCGGTCGAGGCCCCCGCTGCGACAAAGCCCGAGGCTGATCCTGCTCCCACAGCTGCACCAGCTGACGAGGCGAAGGCATCCCCGACTCCGGACGAGAAGCCCGTTCCGTAGATCGAACCTACTGATCGACTGAAGTCGTCTGGCCCGCTCGCGACGCCGATGTCGCCTCATACAGTGGCAGTGCCCGCCTGGCTTCACTGAGCAGGAAGTCGACATCCATAAACGGATCTGCTCCCAGATCGTGCCAGAGAATATGACCGTCCGGACTGATCAGAAATGTGCCGTGCAGAGGCTTCTCCTCGAAGTCGTCAAAGCAGCGGTAAACCTTGAACACCGTCAGGTCGTCATTCGACAGCAGGCGGAACGGAAAGTTGCCGTTGTAATTCTGGTGAGCCTGCTGCAGCTTGGCGGGTGGATCAGTACTGATGCCGACGACCTCAATGCCCAGCTTGGCGAAGTCATCATACCGCGGTGCGAACTTTCCCAGCTGTTCGACACAGTGCAGGCATCCGGCCCCAAGGTAGAAAATCACCACGACCGGCTTACCGAGCAGAGACTCCTGGGAGACTGGCTGCGACTCATGATCGATCAGCGACCATGCCGGTGCGGATGATGGTTCCCAGCGGTAAGGGCCGAGCGTGGCGAGCTCCGGGCGAACACCCGTATCAGTCCGCAGCTCCGCAGGAAGTCTCCAATCGACGGGCCATTTGAGTTCCGCTGCGATGGGGTCAAGACGACGAAAGACCGGGGCTTTGAGATCAATTATCTCCGACAGCTTTCGCAGCTTCTCAAACTCGATGCGAGCTTCTTCTTTCTGACCGGCCTGCCAAAGAATTGCAACCGCATGTACCAGGGGGATTGTCTCATTCTTGTGTGAGTCGACATGCTCCTTGATCAGCTTGACGGCCTTCTCGGTCTCTCCGGCAGCCAGATGGACGCGGGCCTGCAACGGACGATCGACGCGAGTTGTCTTCTGCAGAGCTTTGATCGCATCCCCATAGGCTCGATGGGCCAGGTGGATCTGGGCTTCCAGATCGTCGCTGGCGACTGATATCACGGAGATCCTCGCGAGGAATGCCTTGCCCGCCGCCTTCACGGCCTTCTCGATCTCATCCGACGACTTCATGGCCTGTGTGGCTTCGCTGCGGGCCTTCTCCTCAGCCGCTTTCCGTTCGGCTTCCAGTGCCTGGCGCTGCTGGATCAGAGTGGTTGTGTACTCACATCCTCGCGCGAAGTCACCAGTCTCAAATGCAGCCAGACCGAGATACTGGACCCGCTTCACCTTCTGCTCCTCGCTGGCTCCCGCATCATCGAGGTACGGTGAATCGGCCAGTTTGAGCAGTGCCTCCCAGTCTTCAAACTGCGCCAGCGTTTCCAGCAGACGGGTCCGACCAAAGCCGGAGCTGCAGTCGCTCTTCTCCAGTTTGTTCCATTTCGGATGGCGAGGCAGCTCGAGCATGTTCAGCGCCATCTCGCGCGCGGCTCGCTCATTGCCGACATGGATCAGGTTGCGAATCAGCCATTCATTGTTGTGAGCAAAGTTGTGGATCTGATCGGGAAGAACCCCTGTCCGCATCATGTGGGCATAGTCGACACGGGCACTGGCTTCCTGTTGGTAGACAGCGTCGGGGTAACGATGGAGTCCTGAGTAAATGTGTCCCGGCATATGCCACATGTGAGCAATCGCGGGGGCCGACTGTCCGCACTTGGCTGATGAATCGAGCGCCCGCTCAGGCTTCTCTTTGTCCCACAGGTGAATGATGTAGTGATGACAGGGATGCATGGGGTTCTTCTCCAGCACGTCGTGCAACAGCGCATCGACGGCGAAGTAGCTGGAGATTGGGAGTCCCTTGCTGCGGCTGACCCACAGATGCCAACCCAGCAGCGCCTTGGCCTCAAGATCGTCCGGATACTCGTGCAGGATGTTTTCGAGATCGGACGCCAGCTTCTCGCGGCGTTTCTTCTCGGCCTCTTTATCCTGCTCCGTCTTTTCCGGGGCTGATTTGTCGGAGGCCTTCTCATCACTGCCTGGCTTCGCATCCTTGGACTCAGCGACCTTCGAATCGTCCGATTTCGGCTCCTCTTTGAGGAAGGCGCCAAATGCCTCAATGTAAAGTTTCTCGCGGGCCGAAGCTTTGTCCTTGCGCTTTGTCGCCTCCGCAATAAATCCCCGAGCCCGCTTCATGTTCTCCAGATTGGAGAGCGCCATCCCCCAGTAGGCGATCGCACAATCGGGATCGAGCCTGGCCGCCTGGCGAAATGAGCGTTCCGATTCAAAGTACCAGAACCCGTGCAGCTGTCCGACGCCTTGATCGATGAAGCTCTGGACCTCAGGCTTCTGGGTGGTGACCGGGAAGTGGACGTTCCCCGTGTTTCCCATCAGCGCTGCGGCCTGGCGGGGGCCCTCATCGAAGACCTCGCCATGCAGCGAGTGACCGGGCACGGGCAGGTTCGCCGCGACCGGCGGCTCAGCGGGCCTTGTTGCATCGGGAGCTTGAGCCCACGCCAGTGGAGCGAAAGCCACTCCTGCAAGCAGAGCCGCTGACCACCATCCACACCTGATTGAATTCATGCTGATGAGTTCTCTCGGGAAATCGCCGCTTTCGACGCGATAAAAACAACACGGCCGTCAGGGGGCCACTGTCGCTCCCTGACGGCCGGTGTGATTGGATCACACAGCAGTCTATTCCCAACTGCTGCGTACCGCGTCCACTTTTGATGGGCTACTTGCTCTTTTCTGGAGTTTCCGCCTTCTCTTCGGCAGCTGGCTTCTTCTCTGCGGGGCCGAGCAGTTGTTCCAGCATTTTGGGCAGCACTTCGCCGCGGCATTCCAGCGAGACGACCTTCCCTTCCTGATCGACCAGGAAGCAGGCGGGGATCCCCTGAATCGCGTAACGGGCTGCGTTGTCATTGCCCCAGCCAGCGCCGTCGTTCTGGTGCAGCTGAATCCACGGCAGCTGCTTTTCCTTCAGGAACTCTTCGAGAGCTTCGCGGTCTTCGTCGAGACTGATGCCGACGACTTCGAAGCCCTTGTCATGGTACAGCTCATACTGCTCTGCCACATTCGGCAACTCGGCAAGACAGGGGCCGCACCAGGTGGCCCAGAAGTCAACCAGCACGACCTTGCCCTTCAGCTCGGTAATGTTGAATTCAGTGCCGTCGATCTTCTTGCCGGAGATCTCGATTGGGTTACCGGGCAGAGTCAACTTCCTCGCGGTCCCCAGCATCGCGCTGACGACTTTTTCGCCGTTCGGGGATCCTGTCGCTTCGATGTTCTTGGCAAACAGATTCAAGGCGGCCACCGCATCCTCTGTCTCGCCCAACTCGGCCAGACTATTGGCGGCCATCATCGCGAATTCCACTTCATCGCTATTCAGTTCGCCTTCCTGAAGGTCCTTGGCCAACTCCTGAATCAGAGCTGCGCGTTCCGCCTTCTCCAGGTCGCCAATCTGCTGAACGCGCTGCATCTTCTGATAGGTCTTCGCCATGTTGGCTACGACGGGCCGTGGGTCTTCTGCCGCCTTGGCCAAGAACTCCGATTGCTTTTCCTCTGCGCCTTCGACTTCGCGTTGAGCGTAAAGCGACAGAATCTGGAACTTCATACCGATGGCCTGCTCAAGGAGCTGATCTTCCAGGTCCCGGCTCAAGAGTTCATCTGCCACTTTTTCGAGTTTACCGAGGTGCTCAATAATCCCCTCTGGAGTGCGGTTCTTAACGGGAACCCGCTGCAAACGAGAGAGAAACAGAGCGATCACCTTGGGGTCATTCCCCTCGGGAACTGCAAAGGGGTCAACCGGCTTCTTCTCAGCGGCTGGCTTCTCCGTTTTCTCTGCATCCCCCTTTTCCGAGGCAGCTGCCTTGGGCTTGGTGGGAGGATCCTTGTCTTCGGCCAGCACAAAACCATGACAACACAATGCGACGACAGTACCTGCCACAGCTGGCACGCTAATCCAACGGCGAATCATTGCGAATCTCCTAAAGTCTGCCACGTGACCGAACCATCGGCAAACGTGGTCAGAGCCTTCCCTTTCCAGGAAGACAAACCGGGCGACGAGGCATCAGACCAGGAACCGATTTGTCCGACCGCCCAATTCGTCCTCTGGTGCGGAAGTGATGCTCGGAGACCCACTGATGAGAACGGGAAATTGTAGAAGATCAGACAACCAATGGATATTCTGCTTTTGATGCGATCTGCTTCTGAGGTGAAAAACGACAGCCGGACAGCCAGCATGCACTTCGCCCACTAAAACGCAACCAGGTAATGACTTGCGACTCAGGCCGATATGGCACAGGTGGCCTCGAATGACCGGTTGTCTGGCAAAGCCGTTGGCCCTCCGTTACGCGAGACAGTGGGTTATTTCTCCCTCGGAGGGAGCCTTAGCCGAGTTGAGTTGCCAGAAATGCCAGAAGCCCCCGAGGATGAATCGGGGGCTTCTGTTGATGGTTCACAATCACCAGTCGATCAGGGGGTAATCGTCACTGGCGATTCCTGACGCACGGGATCGGGGCGATCCTCGCTCATCAACTCCACAGCCACTTTGGGTCGACCTTCTTCCGCAGCGACCAGCACGATGTCATAGGTCTGCGAGGCATCGGGATCGAGCTTATCAATTTCGGGGAACGTGACATGGTTCCCTTCATGAGTGAACTTGCCTGGCCCCTTGGCGGTGACAAAGGTCATCTGCGGGGGGACTTCAAAGACAGCTTGAACACCCTTGGCGGTGGCACTGCCCTTGTTGCGGACGGTGACCTGCATGGAGACCTGTTCTCCGATCGCTGCCACCGCGTTGCCGTCTCCCTGGAAGTCGAGCGTCAGGGCTGCAAACCCCTTCACATCAAGTTTGGATTCCAGCTCCGCTCGATGGTCTGCGGCATCTACGGCGGTCATCATGCTGTCGAAGATCCCCTCGCGGGTCGACACAACAGTCAGCTTGATCTCCTCTTCCTTCTGAGCTCCGAGTGAGGGAATCGTCCAGGTGACGATGCGTGACTTGGGATTCCACGTCCCGTCTCCCAGCTCGGACTGCACGGGCTCCAGGCCTTCGGGCAAGTGCTCGGTGACCTGAACATTCTTCAGCGACTTGATGGAGTTGTTCTTCACTTTGGTCACGGAGACCGCAGGACGCTTCACGAAGCGATGACCATGAGCCTGTCGCGTGAGTGTCAGATATGCGGGAATCACGTTCAGGTTGATGTTCTGTTCCTGCTGATCAATCCCGCCCGCAGTCACGACGACGGTCGGGGCGTATTGCCCATCCTTCCGCGGCGTTACCAGGAGTGTGAGTTCTTTGGTCTCGTCGGGCTTGAGAGTCATGTCTTCGAGGCTGACATCTGGGCCAGCTGGATGGGAGAGTCCCTCTGGAAGCCTCGCCAGAAGCATGACCTTGCGGGCAGTTGCCGATCCGGTGTTTTTCAAGGTGAACTTCACAGGCACCTGCTCATCGATGGCGACTTCCTTCGGACAGGCAATGTTTAGTGTCAATGTCGGAGCGGTCACCATGGTCTTGGTGGACACCTTGGCAGCGAATCGGACCGTGGCCACGCTACCAACCGGACCCGCCTTCAGCGGCAGGACTTCCACTTTGATAACCCGGGAGGTATTGGGTTCCATCGCGTCGAGCTCCCATCGCAAGACCCGGTCCGCTGACAGTGTGGCTGTCGGGTTGGAGCGTTCCATCTTGCAGTTGTTGGGGATGCGTTCTTCGACCACGACCTTATCTGCTGTGGCCTGGCCGATGTTCTGAACGATGATTTCGTAAATGAACTTCTCGCCGACTTCGGCTTCGGCCTGAGCCTTCTTTTCGATCTTGAGCTGTGGTTGCTGAGAGGGAGAGAGCTGAGGAACTTCCGATGTCGATTCTCCATAGAGCAAATCATCGGCGGGCTTGCGCGGCAACGAACTCTTAGGATGCGGATCTGCCCCCGCGTCCACATCGGTCGGCGTGTTGTTTGGAGTGGGCATTTCGCGATGTTCTGGATTCAAGTCCAGAGGTTCCGGCTCAACACCCGGATCTAGAGCTGGTTCGGTTTCCACGGGAGTGGGAATTGATGAGTGATTCTTGTCACGAACGCGAATCGGTGAAGCACTGCCTGGTTCAGAAGGTTCCGCGACTGGCGCGGGCTGGGGTGTTGCGATGTCCTGCTCGAACGGATTCGGTTCATCGACAACGGTCGGTGCCTCTTCGGCGGGTGGGGTGGACTGGGCTCTGGTTCGTGGAGCGGGAATGTTCAGACCCGGCAGATTGGCCGGAACTTCGCCCGCAGCGGGCACGATCTCTTCCGCAACTTCTGGGACGGGGAGTACGCCCGGGGCATCAGGTTCCGAGGTGGCCTGAACCAGCAGCTGAGGTTCGGCGACCGTGGGATCTTCCGCACTGACCGGGACGATTTTGGAGGGCGACGCCGACTTTGATTTCGCAGCATTGGCTGTTTTCGGGATGGCGATCAGCGCTGGGGCGTCGGAACCAGACAGCGCCTTGGAGTTGATGGCTGGCGACGTCGTGACAGCTGCTCCCAATGACTTGGAGGGCACTGCGTTCTTGGGCTTTTCCGAGGCTTCCAGATGCTCGAGGGAAGTCACGCCAGGCATTGGTTCGGTCGGTTCAGGCTCTGCCTCGACCACAACCGAGGGCTCCGCTTGCTCTTCCGCGGGCGCATCGGTCGGCATTCCACGAGGAGCCGCTTTCTCTGCGGGCTGAATCTCTGCCGGGAATGGCTGTCCCGCGAGGGCCAGAGTCTTATCACTCAGAGGCTCTTCCACCACGTCCGGGGCTGCGTTGGCAAGAGGCTCCGGCGCGCCCTCCCCCGCGTCTGATGCCCCTGTACTGGAGACCGCCTGCCCGCCCAGACCAATGTTGGGCTCCGATTCTCCCTCCAGAGAGGTAAATTCAGAGGGAGACTTGGAGTCAACCGGCTGCAGTTCGGTGTTTGCCTTCCAGACAGCAAAACACCCCGCAGAGATCACTCCGGTTAGAGCGAGCAACTTCAGCATCAAAGTCGGCATGGGAGTCCCTTCCCCACAGTCACCGCGAGAATTTCCTCACGATGCTGTCTCATTCCGTGTCACTGCAATTCAGATTGCAGCTGTCGTCGCGTCCCCGCTCGTCCGGAGCGAGGAACACCCTGATCGGCAGCTTATGCCGGACAACCGTGCGTTTGTTAGCAGTTTTTTCAAAATGGGAAAAGAGGAGTTTTCGAGTCGCACTTGCGATTGTGGCACCCCCGCACCAGGAAGTTCGATTCACAAATCGTCTCCTTCCGCTGTGAGGCATCGTGAGGATACTGATCGGAGTCTCCCCGAGGGTCCACAGCTGGAATCCATGGTCCATTTCAGAGCGACACGAGTTGTTCGGAACGCCTGAGTGGGATTGACCACTCATCCGGAGTCTGGCTGAAAGTCCCCTCCCCCGGGGTCGGCTGATGTACTTTGCTCAGTCGGCGGGTCTATAATGAGTTGTTGATACCTCGCGCGGGTTGTCTGGTTCCTTCCTGACCCGCCGCCTTCCGCCCCCTGAACGTACCTTCCGGAATCCCACCGTGATCGTCCACCGCATCACTACTATCGGAACTCTTGTTCTGATATGCAGTTGCAGCTTCATCTTGTCAGGCTGCAAAGAGGCTGAAGGAATCCATCAGGTCCGCGTCCCTGCGGAATACTCCGAGCGGCGGGCGGCGAAACCCGCACTGCCGCCAGCTGGCGGTAATCAGCCCGTCCCGGATGGCCTGAAGTACAAGACTCCCGAGGGCTGGACGGTGAAGCCGAACAGCCCCTTCCGGCTGGCGTCACTGGACGTGATTGATGGCGATCGCAAGTGCGACGTGAGTGTCAGCTCACTCGGACCCGATCAGCCCGTCCTGGAAAACGTCAATCGCTGGCGCGGGCAGATCAAATTACCCGCTGCAGCGGAGAGTGAACTTCAACTCAAACCGATCAAGTGCGGGGTCGCGGACGGCTCGCTGGTCGAACTGGTCGGCGAGACCGAGACGATCCTGGCAGTCATGGTGTCGCGACCTGATAAGACGTGGTTCGTCAAGCTCCAGGGCCCGAACGATCTGGCCCAGCGCGAGCGCGACAAGTTCGTCGCATTCACAGAGTCGATTGAGCTGCCGTAACACGCGGTCCTCAACCCGCTGTCGTCTTTTCTCCGAAGAAGAACTCCCTTTTGCCATGCAAAAGGCAAAACGCGGCCACCCCACTTTCCTCAGAAATTCCCCGGGAGTCCCGGAATGGCTATTCCTCAGATCACCATCCCTGCGAATTCAACCGCTGGTAGACCCCCAGCCGACTCCGGAGCGTGGGCCATGGTCAAACGTATTCTGGTCCCGCTGTCTTCCCTGAAGCTGACGGTCGCGTTGCTGGCGATGTCGGCATTCATTGTGCTGGCAGGAACCCTGGCTCAGGTCGACGCCGATGTGTGGGAGGCCGTACGACGTTACTTCCGCATCGATACCAGCGAGCTGATCCAGTCTCGATCGCTCAAAGAGGTGTTCATGCACCTGTTCGTGTGGATCGACTGTCAGATCTTCGCGCCTCCAGCGTTCTTCCCGTCGAAGCCCGATCTCAAGCCGTGGGTCGGGTTCTGGTTCCCGCGAGGCTGGACAATCGGCGCGGTCATGATGGCCAATCTGTTCGCCGCTCATCTCGTGCGATTCAAGAAGCAGGCGACGGGAACGACGCTCTGGGCCGGGATCGGGGTCATCATACTCGGCTGTATTCTGACCTGGGCGGTGATCGATACCGCTTCGACAGCCGATGCGATCCAGACCAACACCGTCATCGGCTATGACCGCGTCTGGCAGCTGATGGGTCTGTCAATTCTGGCGATCTCGGGTTGTCTGGTCTTCATGGGACTGAGCGACGGGAACAAGCCGATTGAACGTTTGCTGTATCTGGGGACTGCTGTGCTGGCGGGCCTCATCAGTGCGGGC
Source organism: Planctomycetota bacterium (assembly GCA_003669575.1). Taxonomy (GTDB): domain Bacteria; phylum Planctomycetota; class Planctomycetia; order Planctomycetales; family Planctomycetaceae; genus TH-plancto1. Next base: position 28,592 of record QWOR01000351.1, read on the forward strand.
GTACTGCTGGTGCCACCACTGGAAGATCCGAGTATGCGGATTCTGTATCAGCTGCTGAAGGGGACCATTTGCGGACTGGTGCTGCTCGCCGGGTGCTGGCTCGTCTTCCGCAAGCGAGCGGGGATCGTGCTGCTGCACGCCGGAATCGGAATGCTGATGGTGTATGAGATCCTCGTCGGCATGAACGCTGGCACGATGGAGGCCAGCATGTCGATCGCCGAAGGTCAGACAGCTGTCTACACCACTGACATCCGCAGCTCTGAGCTGGTGGTCGCTGACCTGTCGGATGCCAAGGAAGACGTAGAGACCATCATCCCCGGCAGGTTGCTGAAGCCCGAGGCCAAGTTCGACGACAAGCAGCTGCCGTTCGTCGTCGAGGTTCTTGATTATCACCCGCACTCGACGCTGTACAACAAGAAGGCGGGATTCTTGATGACGCGTCCCGGCCAGCAGGCTGAGGAGCCGAAGACTCCCGATCTGGCCACCGAAGGATTGGGCAAGACATTTCGCATTGCCCCGCTCGACCCGAGCGTCGGGACCGATACCAGCGGAGCGATCGATACACCCTCGGCTTATGTCCGTGTGACCAGCCGTGAGGATGGCAAACAACTCGGGACGTACATGGTCACCACGATTCCGGGGTTTGACCGTTCCGAGCCCATTGAATTTCAGGGAAAGAAGTACGAGCTGGAACTACGGTTCCGTCGGACCTACACCCCTTATCACGTGACACTCAAGGACGTGCAGAAGAACACATACGTCGGGACAGACCGGCCGAAGGACTTTCGTTCGATCGTGACACTGATTGACACATCGCGTTCCGATGCGAAGCCGATCGACTCTGAAATCTGGATGAACAATCCGCTGCGTTACGGCGGCTTTACGTTCTACCAGAGCAACTATGACCCGGGACGCAACGGTCGCGAAGTGACCAGCCTGCAGGTCGTGGAGAACGAGGGTTGGACGATCCCCTACCTCGCCTGCATGATTACCGGGGTCGGCATGCTGTTTCAGTTCTTCCAGGTACTCGTGAGGTTCCTGGGTAAAGCTGTTCGCAGCACTTCAGCGAACGCTTCGACCACAGTTTTACCGAACGCCGAGACCAAAAAGTCGCGGAAGTACTCGGTACTGGCCGCTGCCGCTGCGACCGTGATGTTTGCTGCGATCGTGATGACCTCGACGAAAGAGAAGAAGCTCGACCCCAAGTTCGACCTCAACGCCTTCGCACAGGTTCCGATCTTCTACGAGGGCCGTGCCCAGCCGATCGACAGCTTGGCTCGGAACTCGATGCTGTTCCTGAACGATCGCGAAACCTATCGCGAGAACGATAAGACCGAGCCCGCAATTCGCTGGCTGCTGGACGTGATTACCGACTCCCCCAATGCCGACAAGCATCCCGTCTTCCAGATCGAGAACCTCGATCTGCAGAAGGCCCTGGGTCTCGAGAACCGGGAACGGTTCCGTTACGCGCCGAGTGAGTTCCAGACGAAACTCGAAGGGACTCGCAACGAAGATGGCACACCCAAAGATCCGGGGATGCTGGAAGAGATCGCGAAGCTGCGCGAGATCAAGACAGAGAACTTGAATCTGTATGAGCGCAAGCTGCTTTCGTTGGAGCGACGAGTTCGAGCGATGCGCAAGCTGAAGTTCATGTTTATCGATCCGACAACCGTCCAGCCGATGCCGCCGTTGCCGACTCCAGAATCAATCAAGAGCAACCCAACATTGGCTCAAGAGCAGATGGGAGCAGTGAGGTCCTACCTCGACAGCCTTAAAAAACTGGTGACGGATGAGCAGTTTGCGATCGTCGTCCCGATGCAGATCGGTGCAGAAAAGGAGCGACTGTCTCAGGCGTTGTCAGCAGGTTGGTCAAGTTACTTCGAAGCGTGTGCGTTCAGCGCTCTGGAGGATCAGTTCGGCATGGATCCCGTCCCCGCGATGAAGCATTGGCGAGGGATGCTGGAGTCCTACAAGGCCAACAAGCCCGAAGAGTTCAACGCTCACGTCGCCGATTACCTGAAGCTGTTGCAGGGGGCCTCAAAGGCCGATCTGACCGTGAAGTCGACCGGTGCAGAACTCGAATTGAAGAAGACGAATTTCGAGTACTTCTTCAACCGTGTCGGACCGTTCAATCTGGCGTCCTACCTGTATGTCGGTGCGTTTGTGCTTGTCGCGCTGGGCTGGGTCTTGTCTCAGTTCGGAGGAATGCGTCCGCTCCACAGCGCTGCATTCGCTCTGGCCATACTGACCTTCGGCATGCATGCAGCTGCGATTGTCGGCCGGATCTATATCTCGGGGCGGCCACCGGTCACGAACCTGTACTCCGCTGCCGTGTTCATCGGCTGTGCGGCAGCGCTCTTCTCGCTGGTCACCGAGCTGTTCTTCCGAAGAGGACTCGGAACGACGCTCGCCTGTGCCGCGGGGTTCCTCAGCTTGCGAGTCGCGCAGGGGCTGAGTACCGATGGCGATACCTTCGCCGTGTTGCAGGCCGTTCTGGACACGCAGTTCTGGCTGGCAACTCACGTGGTCACCATCACTTTGGGCTACGCCACAACCTACGTCGCGGGCTTCATCGGAGTGATCTACATCATCGGCGGCGTCATCACACCGGCCTTCTCGGAAAAGGACCGGCAGCGACTCTACTCGATGATGTATGGCACGACGTGCTTTGCGATCTTCTTCAGCTTTATCGGTACCGTGCTTGGCGGTCTGTGGGCGGACGATTTGTGGGGCCGGTTCTGGGGCTGGGACCCGAAAGAGAACGGAGCTCTGATCATCGTGATCTGGAATGCACTGGTTCTGCATGCTCGCTGGGGCGGAATGATCCGCGCCCGTGGGATGGCGATCCTCAGCGTACTCGGGAACATCGTTGTCAGCTGGTCGTTCTTTGGAGTCAACGAGCTGGGCGTCGGTTTGCACGCTTACGGCCTGACCGAGGGGCGGATGTTCATGCTCGCGATGTTTGCCCTCAGCCAGTTGGCAATTGCCGCTGTGGGTTTGATTCCCGAGCGTGCCTGGTGGAGTTTCCAGGCCCACGCAGATTCACCCACCCGCGAGCCAGAGGAACTGGACTCGATGGTGTAGGTCGCCCCGAGCCGAGATCTTGGTCGCTGACCGCTCCGCGATCTACGACTCTGTACCAAAGACAAAAGCCGTCCTTCAAAGGACGGCTTTTGACTTGGATACACAGCAATTGCAGTCGATTACTTCGACTTCTTCGACTTGGCCACCTTGGGCTTGGTGACCGACTTCTTGGCAGCCAGATCGTGGGCTTTCTTCGACTTGCCCCCCTTGGTGAAGATGTTGTCCCAGTTCTTCCAGAATTCCGGGGTTGTCCCGGTACGCACAATCGGACCACTCATTGAATCGTTCCTGTGAAGGCACTCGTCACACCTGGACAAGACACTCCTTGTTCGGCGACGACATCGTGTGGGGCCATTTTCCACGGCCCACACATGATATGTTGAACGGCTTTGAAGGAATGTCAAGGTGGAGTGGTCAGTAATCATTCGCCCGCTGCCAGTCAGCACAGAGTGCGGTCTGGACCAACGAGTGACGTGGCAGGTCCGAAATGCGGCCGGTCCCGCTCGCAATTGATCTTGTCGCATTTGACTCAGCGGCGAATAATCCCGTGTCGGCAATGCTCATTCCTAATTCGGCATTTGCACGAGCCTGTCGCTCGCAGGTCTCGCTCTCTCGATACAAGCGTTCTGCCGAGTGCGGAAGCTCGCGCGGTTCCCGCTCACCGCCTCTCGGCAGCCCCGTGCAAATGTCTCTGCTCCGTTGTGCCGAAGGTCATGGGAGTCTGACATGGCGACCGGTGATGCACTTCTGAAACAACTGTCCGAACGTCCCGACATTCTCCAGTACCGACTGGAGCACTGGCAGGGGACATTTGCGGAATATCTGGACAAGGTCAAAGCGGACCCCAAACTCACGCGAACGGCGTATCAGCGCCTGTACGACATGATCATGGCTGACGGCATGACTCCGGTCGAAGGCAGCCGCGATCTGATCCGCTACCATTTCTTCGACAGCCCGCACAACGGCGGTGAGGACGCTGTCTTTGGGCTCACTCGCCCGCTGATGGAACTGGTCAACGTCTTCAAATCGGCCAGCATGAAGTACGGCACCGAACGCCGCGTGCTGCTCCTGCATGGTCCAGTCGGAAGTTCCAAATCGACGATCGCGCGCTTACTCAAGCGCGGTGTCGAACGCTACAGCCGCACCCCCGAGGGGGCCATCTACAGCTTTGGCTGGAAGGAAGAGGACGGCTCGATCACCTGGGACCCGATGCTGAGCGAGCCGCTCCAGCTGATCCCAGTCGGGCATCGCGAGGATGTCTGTGCGTTCCTCAACGAAGGACGCGGCGACGGGGACTTTAAGGTCGAGATCACGGGCGATGTCTGCCCGCTGTCGCGGCACTTTTTCAAAGAGCGGCTGGAGAAGTTCGATGGCGACTGGACCAAGGTTCTCGAAACGGTTGTCTGCAAGCGGGTGTTCCTGTCTGAGCAGGACCGGATCGGGATCGGAACCTTCCAACCCAAGGACGAAAAGAACCAGGACTCGACCGAGCTGACGGGAGATATCAACTACCGCAAGATTGCAACGTACGGGTCGGAGTCGGACCCGCGGGCCTTCAACTTCGACGGCGAGTTCAACGTCGCCAACCGCGGACTGATCGAGTTCATCGAGGTCCTGAAACTTGATGTAGCGTTCCTGTACGACCTGCTGGGTGCCTCGCAGGAGCACAAGATCAAGCCGAAGAAGTTCCCTCAGACCGACATCGACACGGTCATCGTCGGGCACACGAACGAGCCGGAATACCGCAAGCTCCAATCGAACGAATTCATGGAGGCCCTCCGCGATCGCACGATCAAGATCGACGTGCCGTATGTGACGGAGCTGAATGATGAGATCCGCATCTACCAGAAGGACTACAACCCCAAACGCGTTCGCAAGCACATCGCACCACACACACTCGAAGTCGCTGCCATGTGGGCAATTCTGACGCGGCTGGAGGAGCCGAAGCACCACGGGCTCACGCTGATGCAGAAGCTCAAGCTCTATAACGGCAAGTCGCTGGCCGGCTTCACTGCCGAGAACGTCAAACAGCTGAAGCGGGACAGCAAGCACGAAGGGATGCAGGGGATCTCGCCTCGCTATGTGCAGGACAAGATCTCGAACGCTCTCGTGGCCAACCCGACAGCGACATGCCTCAATCCGTTCATGGTGCTCAACGAGCTGGAGTCCGGACTGCAGCATCACTCGCTGATCCCCAACGAGGAGCTGCGGAACAGCTATCGACAATTGATCTCCGTCGTCAAAGATGAGTACACCGACATCGTCAAAAACGAGGTCCAGCGTGCAATCGCAGCTGATGAGGACGCGCTGACGCGGCTCTGCTCGAACTACATCGACAACGTGAAGGCGTACACCCAGCGGGAGCGGGTCAAGAACCGCTTCACGGGCCAGGATGAGGAACCCGATGAACGGCTGATGCGGTCAATCGAAGAGCGCATCGACATCCCCGAATCGCGCAAGGACGATTTCCGTCGTGAGATCATGAACTATATCGGCGCTCTGTCGCTCGATGGAAAGACCTTCAACTTCAAGACGAACGAGCGGCTGCAGAAAGCTCTCGAAATGAAGCTCTTTGAAGATCAGAAGGACACGATCAAGCTGACGAGCCTCGTCTCGAATGTCATCGACAAGGAGACTCAGGAAAAAATCGATATCGTCAAATCCCGCCTGATCCGGAACTTTGGCTACAACGAAGAGTCAGCCACCGATGTGTTGCAATACGTGGCCAGCATCTTCGCCCGCGGCGACGCAAAAGCCGATCACGGGCATAAGTAACACGAAGAAGGGCGTTGCGTCACCCGGGCGTCATCACATGTTGCCACCCGGAATGAATCCCGTGGCATCACGGCATGAGTCCTCGACGGGCCTGTTCGATGAATGTCGCGGCATCGGGATCGGCGGCGTACATGTCGACGATCGTTTGCAGCAAGGTGCGGGCTTCATCCGCTTTCCCTTGCGTCCGAAGCTCCTCGGCCCGGGATAGCGCCCGCTTCACCAGACTGTACTGCTCTGGACCGATTGATTTGTTATTCAATTCCTTCAGCAAGTCAGTCGCCAATGCATGCAGGTCAGCTGCGTCGGGATCTCCCTCTGTCAGTCGGACCAGGCCGGCCAGGACCTGTTTCGCCTCGGTATTTTGGCCCAGGCCTCGGAGCTGGACTGCCTTCTGCAGGAGTTTCTCTCCATCGGTTTCCGCATCGCGGGTGGTCCACGTTCCCCGTCGACCAAGCAGTGACTTGCGCAGTTCGTATAGACGAATCTGATCGAGGTACTTCTCCAGTTCCGGCCCCCAGCGTTTGGAGTCACGCTCGAGGAGAGGCTCAAAGACTTCCCGCTTCGCCCGCTCCCACCCCGGTCCCGGCTCAGCGGCCATCAGCAATTGCCCCTGCTCCAGAAGATCTTCATCCGTTGGCAGTCGGTGATTCCACCAGTACACGCCTCCCAGAATAATCGCGGCGAGAGCTGCGACCAGGAACCAGGTACTGTCCAGGATCCGCTCGAGCAAAGTTTGTTCATTGGCGTGTTCGACGTGGGCCTTCATCAGCTCACGCATCGCAACGCCCGCCGCTTCGGGGTCGGAGCTCCTGCCATCCGCAGCCAGTGTCACGTCATTGCCGTCGACATGCTCGAATTCAAAGGTTCCGGAGCCTTGTGTCAGCTCGACCTTCCTGGGGATTTCCTGCAAACGTAGCTGAAGGACATACGCATCGGGATATCGATTGTCCGGGTTCTTTTCCAGACACTTGCAGACGACCTCATCGAGCCAGTGCGGAATATCGGGAACGATTCGGCGGGGGCTGTCGAACTGACCAAATTTGTGCTTTTGAGCGATGTCGAGAGCTGACTTTCCCGTGAACGGTGGACGGCCGGTCAGCATCACATACATCACCGCGCCGAGCGAATAGATGTCACTCCGCTTGTCGACACGCCTGCCCTGGGCCTGCTCAGGGGACATGTATTCCACCGTCCCGATCACCCCTCCGGTCGCGGTCAGCTGATCACCCGCGAAGACATGCGCCACACCAAAATCCGTCAACTTGCAGACCCCCTGCTTGTTGAGCAGCAGGTTGGAGGGTTTGAGGTCGCGATGGATAATCCCTGTGTTATGCGCCGCTTTGAGGGCTTTGCACACCTGGCAGGCAATCTCAATGACCTCTCGCCAACCGAGTCGTTTCTCTCGCAATACACGATCCGTGACGGTCTCACCGTCCACAAATTCCATCGTGTAGTAGTAGGTCCCTTCCCACTCTCCACTATCATACATCTCGACGACATGCTCACCGGTCACGCGATGCATGGCATCGATCTCACGGGCAAAGCGGGCGACGAAGCCCTCCTCGTGAGCCATACTCGCCGGAAGAACTTTGATCGCCACGAGTTGCCCGGTGTCTTCGTGCTTCCCCAGATACACCGTCCCCATGCCCCCTTGACCGAGCTTGCGCTCGATCAGGTAGGCGCCGATCTGTTTGGGAAGTGCGGCAGAATCGACAGACGAGCGACCTTCAGGTGGCATCAACATCTCCCGAGCGCCCGGTGAAAACAACAGTTGCCATTCGCGCCGTGATGGAAGCTGTGTCACAGACACGAGTCACGACCAACCCCAGTCTACGGAACAGATGATGTCCTCAGCAATTCTATTGATCGCTCATGGCAGTCGCCGGGCAGCTGCGAATGCTGACCTGGTGAAGCTGGCAGAGATCGTCCGCACGCGTTGCCCGCAGGACATTGTCGAGATTGCATATCTGGAACTGGCCGAACCCACCATCCCCCAGGGGGCCGCACGCTGTGTCGAGCGGGGAGCCACCCATGTTCGCATGTCTCCGTTCTTCCTCTCGGCCGGAACTCACATTGCCGAGGACTTAACCGGTTTTCAGACCGAGTTTTCGGCTCAGTTCCCTAACGTGCAGTTCCAACTGTGCCCACCGCTCGGTTTGCATTCGCTGCTGGTCGAGGCGTTACTGGAACGAATGAACGAGGTGTGGGTCAAAGACGCGTGACCTGATACGGGTCGCAGTCCATGTCGTTTTGAATGTATTCATCATACTTCTTCTCTCAGGGCAGACAGGCATGTCTGACCCACTGCTCAACCACAGTGGATCAGGCTCCGCAGATTACCTTTCCGCACGAACTGCCTATGCATGCGTCCGGCGCATCGTTTGCTTTGTGTCTTCGCACGACCCGGCAACACTTGATCGGGCCACAAAACGACAAAAACATCTTGGCGACTGTGCAAACTTTACGCTAGGAAGCTCTGATCATGGCCCGCCTGCTGACCCTCTTTACCGGTCTCCTCGCCCTGCTGTCCGCACCCGGGTGTCTGGCATTGCATTGCCAGGACAGCTGGGCCGTGAGTCAATTTCCTCAGTCACATCCCGTCTGCATCGACGCTCCTCCCGCTTACGTGTTACCGCATCAGGAGGCACTCGTCCCTCCCGAACAGCGACAGCTCAGAATGAGCCCGCCGCCGGTTACAGACGTCCTGCCCGGTGACCAACCGGCCGATTCTGCCGATCGCGTGTCGTTCGCGTCGTCGCCCTCCCCAGCGAACTCCACTCCGGCCACGTCGGTCAAGCTCTACTACGGAACCAACCGCCCGGGCTTTCAGGCGGCTGCTCTGATGGACACCAATTTCTACGGACAGTGTGAGGTCTCCATCCCGAAACAGCACCAGTTTGGCCAGCTCGAGCGACCAAGCATTTGGCGTCTGGAATTCCGCGAGTCACAGGCCAAACATGTCGTCCTGAAGAACGTCGAGCCGCTCAACTCGGATGATTGCCTGGGTCGCATGCGCAGTGATCTGTCGGCCGATGACGAATCGGCACTGTTCGTTTTCATCCACGGATACAACGTCACCTTCTCCGAGGCTGCCCAACGAACCGCTCAAATGGCATTCGACCTCCAGTTCCGTGGAGTCCCGCTGTTCTACAGCTGGCCCTCGCGCGGAGCCCTCTCCGGGTATGGAGACGACCAGCGATCCGCTGACGCCTCGGCGAAACCTCTGGCTGAGTTCCTGACGCGGATCGCTACGGAGACGGGCGCACGCAAGATCCACCTCATCGCACACAGCCTCGGCAACCGTGCACTGGTCGGAGCCCTCGCGCAGCTGGGACAGACTCCGGGACAGAGCGCCCGATTCAATCAGGTCGTCTTCGCCGCTCCCGACATCGACGCCGGTCTGTTTGCGAACGACATCGCCCCCAAGATCGAGCCGGTCGTCGATCGCGTCACGATCTACTCTTCGGGAAGCGATCTGGCTCTGTGGGCATCGCGTCTCTGGCACCGTACCGTCCGATTGGGTCAACCCAGTCCGTATTGGGTCAAGATCCGCACCTATGACTGGATCGATGTGATTGACGCGACCTCGATTGGATTTGAATGGTTCGAGCTCGGGCATTCGGCTTATGGGGGCGAACTTCTGGCCGATTTGAGTCGTGTAATCGATGGTCAACCTGCCGGAGCCGCTCCACTGACCGGCCCAGAGGCAGGTCGCTGGATCGTCACGCGGCCGCCCCCTCCCAGCATTCCGATCAACAATGGACCGCCTCTGCAGGTTATCTACCGTTATCGACCGAGTGGTCCCTGGCCCACTGCCCCTGTCGACCGCTGGCGATAGTTTCTATCATCCATGACTGCAGTCTGGTTACGGAGACCAATGTCGTGAATGGATTTGTGCGTCGCCCCTGGGATTTACCGCAGTCACTGCACACGCCGCTCGAGGTGTTTCGCGCCCCGCGTCCCTCGCGACGCGAATTCCTCCTGGAAATGAGTGCCTCGGCTCTCCTCCTTGCCGGATGTCAGAAAGCTCCGACCGACCAGGAGCTGACAGCTGCGGGAGCTGTCGCGATCGATACATCAAAGTATCCGGCATCGCGTTCGACCAGGTTTGAATACGGTCGCACAGAGTCAATCAAACGCGACACCGAACAGTTTGCGAACTTCTACGAGTTCACATCGTCCAAGGAAGTCTTTCGGCACATCTCGGGGTTCAATCCGACGCCGTGGTCGTTCGAGGTGACTGGACTGTGCAAGAATCCCAGGACGTACGACCTCGACCAGATCGTCTCGACGTTCCCGCTGGAAGAGCGAGCCTATCGCCACCGCTGTGTTGAGACATGGGCAATGTGCGTCCCGTGGACCGGCTTCGCGCTCAGGGATCTCATCACCGCTGCGGACCCGCTCCCCACAGCCAAGTACGTCCGGTTCGAAACATTCATGCGACCTGCTGAGGCCCGGCAACAACTCGACTCCAATTACCCGTGGCCCTACCAGGAGGGGCTGACGCTGGCTGAGGCGACGAACGAACTGGCTTTTATCGCCACCGGGATCTACGGAGCCCCACTCCCCAAACAGAACGGAGCCCCGGTCCGCCTCGTCGTCCCCTGGAAGTATGGGTTCAAGAGCATCAAGTCGATCGTGAAGATCGAGTTGACAGACAAACAGCCGTCGACTTTCTGGAACTCACTTAACCCACACGAATACTCCTTCGAGGCGAACGTCGACCCCGCGGTTCCACACCCCCGCTGGAGCCAGCAGTACGAATGGATGCTCGGCTCTCGCGAGAATTTTGATACCGTCAAATACAACGGGTACGGTGAATGGGTGGCCAGACTTTACGAGCCGGGTTGAGCCCGCATGAGCGACTAGGCTAGCCCTCGACTCTTACCGTCATTCACGGCCTGCAACTGCTTTCTTCGCCACTCGCCGACACCTTGCTCCAAGCCGCTCACTGATCTCTCTGCGAGATCTTCTCTAGTACTCTCAGTGTTTCCCTGGCAGCTGCCTCGTGTGAGTGCCGTTCCCTCACTCTCTGATGTCCACTCTTCGCCAGGCTGAGCCGCTCCTTCGGATCCCGATAAATCCGGCTCCAAGCATCGGTGAGCGCCTGCGCATCTCGATGTGGGACGAGTAAGCCCCCCTCACCTCGATCCCCGACGAGCTCCGGAAACGCACCTGCTGCGGGCTGTACGACCGGAACACCGTTGGCCCAGGCCTCCAGAACCGATAGACCTTTCGGTTCCTCAAAGTCTGTCGGAACGGACAGTACATCGATCGAGCCGTAGAACGCGATCTTTGCGTCAATCGAATCGGGACTCCCCACAAACTGAACATCCGAACCGAACTTCGCCAGCTGGTTCTTCTGAGTTCTGATGTACGAGCGATGCTGGGCCGGTTCGTACCCGCCAATCCGCAGCTGGGCTTCAGGATGTCTCTTACGCATCAGCTCAAATGCATCTATCAAAAGGTGCAAGCCCTTCTCCGGGGCCAGTCGGGCAAAGTACCCGATTGTAAACGGTTGCCCTTCACGTTCTCCGGGCATCCCGATGTGAGGTGTCAGGTCGATCGACAGCGGAATCGTCTGAAACCGCTCGACCGGCAGGCTCAACATCGCCGCCATTCGATCCCGGTAGAACTTGGAATGAGTGAGATACCCATCAAACCCATTCGCCCGCTCCGACACAGCTGCAATCGCGGTCGCCCGATGAGAATCGGGAAGTACATCGAGGAAGACATCGTCCCCCTGCAGCACACAGACGATCGGCCCACCGAACTCGCGTCGAATCTGCGGCAGGCATCCACTTAACAGTGCATTACTGAATACGACGATATCGGGCTGCAGCTCTCGTCCGATGAACCGGGCCAAGTCTTCCCCCGCCTCGCGCAACGGTCCGTCGCCACCGGCCAGCATCTTGAGCGTCAAGTCCCCCAGCTCGGCAGCGTCATTACTCACCCCAAATCGAGTCAACTGTTGAATCAGCCACGGTGAGTCGAGCCACGACTTGCTCCAGGCTGGCAATCCCGCCCACAGCTTCGATTTCGCATTCAAATAGACATTGATCCCACCAAAAAAGATCCGGGACTGACTCTGATTCGGCTCATCGACCCGAATCGGCGTGTAGGTCGGGATCAAAGTGACCCGCGTCCCGGTGGCAATCAACCCGCGGGCCAGCGTGTTGTCCTGCATGCACGAGCCACAAAACATCCCGGCTCCGCCAGCGGTCACGATGGCCACATGCATGGGTTGACTCACTCACATTCACAGGATGCCACACACGACGAGGAATGCAGCTTCCCAATAGTACGCACTCAAGAGCCAATTGCCCACATCCCGAACGGAACTGCGTCACGCGGAAAGTGCGCCATTCCATACCTCTTCCAACTGTGTGACCCGCGAAAATCTGTGCCCGATCTTTGTCCAAGAAATGGGGGGCACAGATGACACAGATCGGCACAGATTATCGGGGAACAGGTTGTCCCATGATCTCTTGGTAGAGAGCGGCATGTCGCTCGACCATGCGGGACACTGACAACTCGGTCTCTACTTTCTGCCGGGCGGCGTCCCCCAGTCGGGATGCCAACTCCGGTTCGTGCATCAGCTTGAGGGAAAACTGAGCGAACCCGGCGCTGTCACCGACGTTCACGAGATAACCGTGGACTCCATGCTGAATCAGCTCCTGGTTAGGAGGGATAGCCGTCGCCACGATCGGTCGTCCGCAGGCCATTGCCTCCATCAGGCTGTTGGACATCCCTTCAAACTCGCTGCCCAGCCAGACCAGATCGGCATGATGCAACAACGAGGCGGCATCCGGACGATGTCCCAGGAACCGGACATGCGGGGTCACTTCCACCTCGCGGGCATACTGTTCCAGAGAACTTCGCAGCGGACCATCCCCGACGATGATGAGGTAGGCGCGTGGATCAGATTGCCTTAACAGCTGCATGGACCAGATCAGATCTGCCATCCGCTTTTGTGGGGCGAGTCGTCCAACCGCCATCACCACATGGGCATCTGGGGGTAAACCCAAATCCTGTTGGAAGGCGTCTCTCGCCTGAGTGGGGCGCGACGGAGTCTCAACCCCATTGGGGATCACCCGCAGCTTCGACTCGGGATAACCCAGCGGGCGGTAGAAGTCGACAACCGCCCGGGAATTGCCCACCAGGCAATCTGTCCGATTCACCAGCCAGCGATCGAACTTGAGTTGCCAGCTTTTCCAGCTGTCGACGCAGCGTTCGGAAACGATCACCCGTGTCGACAATCGGTGCGGCACTGCCATTCGCCCGTAGCTGTTGGCGGCAAAGAGCCACGTATGCAGTATGTCAGGCTGCCGGGCCTGCAGATGCTTCCGCAGACGCCACCAGGCCAGTGGATCAAACTGCAGCCGTTTTCCCAGAATGGTGACGGGAATATTAGCTGCGCGGAGTCGTTCTTCGTATGGCCCTCCCGCAGTCAAACAAGTCACCCGGACATCAAACTCATCTCGCGGCAGCCCGGTGGCCAGCAGCGCCAGCTGCTTCTCCGCACCAGATTGCACAAGAGTCGGGATGAGGAGTTCCAACGAAATCACGAGTGCAGCACCCAAAGAGCGGTTAAGGATTCACGTGTACACATTGGAGTGGTTTGACTTGGATTCGCCAACAGAGGATAGCCACCAGCCCGAAATCCATGAATCCACAGCCTGGGATCCATTCCGACTGAAAACTGGTCACTGACGACAGACAACGCCGCAAAGCGAGGAAGACCTGTCCAACGAATCGATTGTAGGGATTCCGTCGTTTAGTGGATTTATTGCAGCCTTCCGAATGATCGGATTACGCACATTCGGCAGATTTTGCCGCCGAACAGGTCCTACATTGGTCTTGGAGAGACACTTCGGGTGATTGAGCTTGACGGGAGCAGAAGGCACAGCCCCTGTTCCCGGCGATTCCCGCAAGTCTGGCTGAAGTGATGAGGACTGCTATGCCGAATTAACTCTCCAGACGAGTTCGCGCGGTTTGGCCGGAGGCGATGCCGGTGAGTAACAAGACGTTGCTCAACAGACCAAAAGGACAAGTCGATTAGTTTGGGGGGCGGAATAGCTGGATGTGACCGGATCGCAGCAGGGATGCTGTTATCACGCAACCGGTCCGCTTCCCAATCAGCAGGTGCGGAGCACCTGCCGCATGAGAGGACGCGACGTCTACTCGTGCTCAGTTTCGGCGATGACCTGAGCATGCCAGATGAAGAGTCACCTTGTGTGCACGTGGATGCCTGAGCATCTCGCGCCCGTTCAAGCTCAATGCCATGAGGACCCACGACCCAGGCACGGAGAGCAGGCTTGAACACTCGGACGAGATGACTGGGGGCTAACGCCCTCAACCCCAGAGCTGCATGGTGTAATTGGAGAGCCCGCAAAATGAGGACCATTTTTACGACTGGTCAAGTCGCACGAATCTGTAAAGTCGCCCCACGTACTGTGAGTAAGTGGTTCGATTCAGGCCGGCTACGCGGTTACCGCATTCCCGGTTCCCAGGACCGTCGGATTCCGCGTGAACACCTGATCCGGTTCCTGAAAGAACACGGAATGCCCCTTGGTGAACTCGAAGACGAGGCCATGGGCAAGCTGCTGCTGGTCGGAATTGACGGAGGCGTGAAATCGTCTCTGCTCAGTGCCCTGCCCGCAGATGAATTCAAGACCGAAGTCGCTGGTAGCGGCTTTGAGGCTGGAATTCAGGCTGAATCACTGCATCCTGATTGTGTCGTCATCGATTTCGGCATGGGCCGGAACGAGGCGCTCATGATCGCTCAGAACCTCCGAAAGAACGCCGACTACACCGACACGGTGTTGATCGCTCTGTTGAGCGATGAAGACAATGCCGCCGGTTTCGACCGTTCCTTCTTCAACGAAACGTTCCGCAAGCCGTTTGACTCGGCACTTCTGGCAGAACGCATTCGCACGCTGGTCAATCGCAAAAAGCAATTGGCCTAGTGGTAGGGGGACGGCGGAGCCGTAGCCCTGCGAATTACCGGAAGTCACTCCGTGCCGATACTATGGAGATATCGGCCGACGTGTTCACGGTGAAACGGATCAGGAGATCGTTATCAATCGACGTCCTGCGGGCTCTCTTCCCGCGTGAGACCTTTGCTCTCCGAGCGTCAGTGGGTCCATTTTCGGCATAGCCGAGGATTCATTCGGGGGAAACCAAAGGCGTTGTTGAGAACGATCAATTGTTCTGTGGATCTGGAGTGCCCGTCAACGGGCGACATGTGTGGATCCACCGGAATCGCTGATGCACGGCTCGAACCCAACGATCGAGGCGGTCCCTACCCTGGGGAACGCCTCGATTTGTTCTTTTTGGTGGGCTCGTCTCCTGACGCCGGGACGAGTGGCTTTACTGGTATTACTGGCGACACTTTTCACTCTCGATCCTGCCGGGGATCGCCCATCACTCCCCGAAGGTCCGGGTCTCACCACCGACGAAGTTTTGAACGTCGAGGCAGGGATCGTCCTCTGGCGAAATCTCTGCTCCTATGGCTGGGGACTGCTTGATCCCACGAGCTGGTATGAGGTCTACTCCGCACCTGGTTACCAGTCCGACTATCCACCACTCGGGCGATTGATCCTCGCTGCTGGGCACGATGCGATGCAGGTGGTCTGGCCTGTCGCGACTGATCCGGAGTTGGGGCCGCGTCCCTACTTCACGGTTCAGGCCCGGGCGGCTTCGGCGATTGTCTATGCATTGACAGTCTTCCTCGTCGGTTGGTTCACCTCCCGTTGGTATGGTCGACTGGCCGGAGGTTTCGCAGCTCTGGCCCTGGCACTCATGCCGCGTCTCTTTGCTCATGCCCATATTGCCAGCATCGAGACGATCGTCGGGTTCTTCTTCACGATCACCGTTCTCGTCACAGCAGATCTCTGGCCCGCTGCGATGGCTGAGCGAGAGGCCGCGACCGGAAAGCGATCGCCGTGGTCGATTCCATGGAAGCCGGTCGTACTGACAGGATGCCTGCTGGGACTCACGCTTCTGACAAAGATCCAGGCGATCCTCTTCCCCGTCCCGTTTTCGCTCTGGGCCATCTGGCGTTTTGGTCGCCGCGGAGTCGCAGCTGTGGCAGCTGTTGGCGCAATCTCAGCGCTGGTGTTGTTCATTGGTTGGCCGTGGCTGTGGATCGACCCGCTGGGTCATGCGAAGGAGTACTTCGCCCCCGCCGACCGCATTCACCTCTACTGCTGGTATCTGGGTCAAAGGTACCTCGACAATGAAGTCCCCTGGCATTACCCGTGGGTGATGTTTGCCTTCACCGTCCCTGTCGGGCTGCACCTTCTGGGACTTTGCGGGGCCACGGTCCCCTGGAGTTCCGCCGCAGGACGTTCACCGGTCCTGACCGACCTCCGCCTGCAATTGATCCTGGCGGTGATGCTCTTTCCCCTTTGCCTCTTCGCAGCTCCCGGAATCCCGGTCTACGACGGCGAACGGCTCTTTCTCGTCTCGTTCCCGCTGTGGGCCGTCTGCATCGGCCGAGGTGCAGCGTGCCTCCTCGACCGACTGACGAGCCACAACCCCTTCCGGGAGGGCGAGGCTCCCGCCGAGCCGCATCTGCAAACGAACGCTGGGTTCACGAAGCGGCTCAGCAGGAGCTTCGCCCTCCCGGTGATTGCGCTCTTGTTGTTTAGTGAGTCCTACACCTTCGTCACGCTCCACCCCTGCCAGCTCAGCTACTACAGCTGGCTGACCGGCGGGCTCAGGGGAGCCAGCGCGATGGGTTTCGAGCGGACTTACTGGGCCGACTCGATCACCCGAACTCTCGAACAGCAGATCGTCAAACAGGTCCCAGAGGGCTCATCTCTCTTCGTCGCCCCGGTCCTGCACCCGCTTCAACTCCCGGGCATGGCACTGCAGTCGCCGATCCTCAAGAAGCACAAGATCCAGCTGGACGCCTACGACGACAGCATCCGCAGCCGCGTGAAATACATCCTCGTCTTTCGGAGACTGGCCGACCCGCGAGAGTCACTCGACGATCCCGCAGGTTCACCCGAGAAAGCCCCTCCCGGATTTCGCCAACTGGCCGAGGTCCGCCGCGACGGCGTCCAGCTGGCAGTCCTTTATGAAATCACCACCGAGACGTCAGTGCCACCGGATCAATAACGTACTCACGCCCGCCGCTCGCTGTCGAATCAGAAACACGCCTTACGCAAACCGTGTCTTCCACTTTGCCAGCTGGTCCTTAACCGGACCAAACCCACCCGACCCGTAGCTCTGCAGCGCCTTCACGACATTGTGAGAACCGAGCGAGTTCTTGACATCTTCCTTAATCGCCGGACACGCTGCCTGAAGCTCGGCCAGTGTCAGATCGGCCAGCCGGCACTTGCGAGCTTCGCAGTCGCCGACCAGCTTGCCGACGATCTCATGCCCGCTTCGCATCGGAACGCCACAGCGGATCAGATACTCCATCAATGTCGTGGCATCGAGGAAACCATCTTCGAGTCGAGCATGGATGGCATCTCGCTTCAACTCAGCCCGCCGCACAATTTCAGCAGTTAATTCGAGTGAGGCGACCACGGTGTCATATGCCTGGAACACGGCCAGCTTGTCTTCTTGCAGGTCGCGGTTGTACGCCAGCGGCAGTCCCTTCACGAGTACAAACAGCTGTTGCAGTGCCCCGACGACGCGGGCCGTCTTGCCACGGATCAGTTCCAGCACGTCTGGGTTCTTCTTCTGCGGCATGATCGACGAGCCGGTCGTGAACGCATCCGGCAGATGCAGCATGTTGAACTCCGTGGTACACCACAGAATCCACTCCTCGGCCAACGTGCTGAGGTGAACCGCAATGAGGCTCAGAGCCGCTGTGAATTCGATTAAGTAGTCGCGGTCACTGGAGACATCGAGGCTGTTGGCGGCGACATCGGCAAAACCGAGCAGCTCCGCTGACTTGTGCCGGTCAATCGGAAGTGATGTCCCCGCCAGTGCTGCGGCTCCCAGCGGCGAGACATTCACCCGCTTGCGGCAGTCGGCCAGCCGATCACGGTCGCGCTGGAACTTCTCGCAATAGCACAACCAGTAATGCACCGCACAGACAGGCTGCGCCCGCTGCATGTGCGTGTAACCCGGCAGGACCACGTCCAGGTCGCGATCGCTGCGGTCGACGAACGAGCGCTGGACCTGATCCAGCAGATGATCGACATGATCGATCGCATCGCGGACATAGAGCTTCAAATCGGTCGAGACCTGGTCATTGCGGCTGCGGCCGGTGTGCAGCTTTCGCCCCACATCGCCCAGCCGAGCGATCAGCGCCGACTCGATGTGCATATGCACGTCTTCGAGTTCGGTCTTCCAGACCATCTCGCCACGTTCAATCTCAGCCCCGATCTGGTCGAGAGTCGCGTGCAGCTGGTCGCGTTCGGCGGGCGTGATCAGACCGACTTCGGCCAGCATCGCCGAGTGAGCCTTCGACCCGCGGATATCGACCTCGGCCAGACGGGCGTCGAAGCTGATCGATTCCGTGAATCGCTCGACCCGCTTGTCTGTTGGTTCCTGGAATCGTCCGCCCCACGCTTTTGCCGACACGCTGAGTACTCCTGAGAGAGATCGTTCCCGGTCTGCTGGAACCGGACGATGTGCCACGAATTGTAGAGAAAGTTCGTTCAAATGCGGCAGGTCCGAGGACTTTTTGTCGGACGGACCTCATCAACCTGCCTCTTCGGGAGGGCGTAGGTCCCGCTGAGCCGCAAAACAAGTCGGACTCTGTCTGGTCGTAGCGGCTCAGCAGGAGC
>QWOR01000207.1 GCA_003669575.1 Planctomycetota bacterium
CTTTGTCGAATCTTCGAGGAGATACAGAGGCACTGACGCTGGAGTGGGCCGATGGGGCAGTGCATCGCGTGACGTGGCGCGAGCTGCGGGATCGTTGCCCATGTGCCACGTGTGCGACCGCAAAAGAGAATCCCAGTCCACCCTCCGGTGGAAACCTGCTACAGGTGCTCTCATTGGCTGAAACTCAGCCTCTGAGAGCCGTGGGAATGCGGCCGATGGGGAATTATGCGTACGCGATTCAATTCAGCGATGGGCATAACACCGGGATCTATTCACTGGAGTTTCTGAGGTCCCTCGGGCTGGAAGCAGCCACACGGATTGCTCCGCAGCCATGAGTCCCACCAGTCAGCGAGACGCGAATTCCGCGAATGTGGTGACCTGGATGGACATCATGTCCGGACAAAGGCGTGGTGTCGTGGCCTCGGCCTGCCGCGTAGGTCTGTCGGTGCTGTCCTCGGGTTACGCAGCGGTGACCGGGGTGCGGAATCTCGCCTTCGATCACGGATGGCGCGAGTCGACTCGTGTGGCCGCCAAAGTGATCAGTGTCGGGAACCTGACTGCGGGTGGAACAGGGAAAACTCCGACTGTCGCCTGGGTTGTACGAACTCTCCAGGAGCTCGGGGCATCACCGGCCATCATCAGCCGTGGATATGGAGGGCAAGGCGGTGTGAACGACGAGAAGCTCGTTCTCGATCAGCTGGTCCCCGGAGTTCCCCATCTTTTGAATCCCAAGCGAGTGTTGGCGGCTCAGGAACTGATGAATCGGCCGGAAGCGGAGCGGCCGCGGACGCTCGTGCTGGACGATGCGTTTCAGCACCGCCAGATTGCACGTGATTTTGATCTAATTCTTATCGACTGCTTAAACCCGTGGGGCTTTGGGCATCTACTCCCGCGTGGTCTGCTGCGCGAGCCGTTGCGCTCACTGAGCCGGGCCAGTTGTGTGTTGATGACACGGTGCGATCAGGTGGACGAGGAAGTCCGACAGACGATCCTGTCGACTATTCGACGTTGGACCACCGTGCCGATACTGATGAGTTCCTTCCAGCCGACCCGTTTGATCAACAGTCGCGGTGAAGTGCGACCGATTGAGACGCTTCGGCAAGAACACGTCGCGGCGTTCTGCGGAATTGGAAACCCGATGGGGTTTCGACGAACACTCACCAGTTGCGGTGTCTCCATCCCAGATGTTCACTTTCGAGTTTATCCCGATCACCATGCGTACCAGACAGAGGATCTCCATGAGATTGGAGATTGGGCCAGATCGATGCAGGTGGAGTGTCTGGTCTCGACTCAGAAGGATCTCGTCAAGATTCCGCGGACGACGCTCAACGACATTCCACTTTGGGCCGTGGAGATCTCGTTGAAGTTCGATGATCCGGAATCCGAATCCCAGCTGGTTGAGATGTTGAAAGCGGTCGTACGTTGAGTTTTCGCGACCAACTTGCTTCCGACGCCCTCTTGCCGGGATCTGGGGTTTGGCTTAGAACATCATCAGTTCGTGGCGTTATTCACTCGTCGGTCAGGGTGGTCTGCGTGGCACATCGTCGATTACTTGCCGCGATGATTCTTTGCCTGACCTGGACGATGTCAGTGTGGGCGAGCGATGACGCGGAGTTGCCGGAGTATTTTTCCGGGCTGCGAACTCTGGGGATGTTTCAGGTCGCCGAAGAGTACGCTGTTGCCCGGCTGGCCGAACCCGATGTCAGTGCTGTTCAGCGGGCAATACTCTCGGTTGAACTCTCGAAACTCCTGGCGTCTCACGCTGCGGAAGCCACGTCGGAAACCGAAGCGGCTGAGTTGTGGAGTCGAGCTGAGGAAGTGATCTCGCCGCTGCTGCCAGAGACGGATCACCCACGCTGGCGAGCGGTCCGGGCCCGGCAGTCGACATTGTTGTGCGACCGAGCATTGGCGAGTTTCTGGGGCTGTCAACTCGACCCCGACTCGGAAGCCAAACGTGAAGCGGCATTGGCTGTAACCGTCAGCGCGCTTCAGTCGCTGAATTCTGCCGTGACCGAAATCGGAGACACCGCAAAGGCCTCGAAGCAACGAGCCGGGACCGGAGATCGCCGGGCAAAGTCATCCACCGGAGTCGATCGAAAACCCGAGCCAGCCATGTCTTCCACGGAGAAACGGAAGATCAGCGATGAACTGGAGTATCTCTTACTGCGGATGACGGTGAACAAGGGGCGACTTCTGCCCAGTGGGCCCGATCGAGTGGCTGCGCTGGTCGATGCCGATCAGTTGAGCGAGAAGCTGGTCAAGCGTGTGAATAGCGACTTCATCTGGCCGATTCGGTTGGTTCGGGCCGAGACGATGCGGTGGCTGGGCGATCCAGACCGAGCCATTGCGTATCTTAAATCGCTGCGGGCCGTGGATCTCGATCCGGAAGTGGCCGATGCACTCGCGGCGGAGCAGACCCGCTCGTTACTCGCAGCCGGCAAACCTGCCGAGGCGATGCAGTCGATTCTCGATCATGGCCAGTCGAAGCCTGCTCAGAATGAGGGACAGCTTTCCTCTGAGCTGCGGGCGATCCTGGTTGAGTGCCTGTTGGCTTCGATCCCAGCCACACAAGGGAAAGGGGCTACGCTGATCGACGAGGATCTCTGGAAGCAAGCCACCGCCCAGCAACAACTGATCTTCGGCCCCTGGCGAACCTACGTGGACGCATTGCTCGCACGCTCGGGCGAGTCGCGACAATACGGCGATCAGCTGGCAGCGATTGTGCGGGAAGGTCGGCTGGCGACGCAGCGTCGAGACTGGCCTGCTGCGGCCGATGCCTACTCGCGTGCGGCCCGGCAGGCGACCTCCGAGGGAAAGTCGGAGCAGGCTGCGGAGTTCACTTACATGCAGGCCTCCCTCGCAATTCAGGCAGAGCATCTGGATCAGGCTTCGCAGATTCTGCGGGACTTCCAAGCTCGTTTTCCACAGGACCACCGAGTTGTCGAGGCTGACATGCTTATGGCATGGACGCTTGGACGGCTGAATGCTGATCATCCCACAGATGCACGGCGAGCAGAGTACCTCTCGAAACTGAAAGACCATGTGGCGAAGTACCCCGACTCGCCGACGATTCATGAAGCTCAGTGGTCTCTGGCAGTGGACGCGATTCAACATCGGGAATGGGCTGCAGCCGTGGATGCGCTGGAGTCGATTCCGTCCGATCACGCGCGGTCGATCGAGGCACAGGCTCAGCTGCCCTACTGCTACGAGCAGAGGCTGGCTGCGATCACGGAAGTTTCGGCTCGGAACGCATGGGAAGAACGAGCCTTGGCGGCTCTTCAGAAGCAATATGCCAGCTGGCCGAAGCCGCCTGCAGGGTGGAGTCTGACTCAAGCGGAGAACGCACTGCGTTGGGCCAGACTTTTGCTTCGGCTGGATAATCGGCGTTACAATGAGTCCGACCAGCTGCTCATTCAGATTCAGAATAGCCGGGAAGTCGACGCCCGCGAGGTCGCCAGAGATGGATCGAAGCTGGACCCAATGTGGGATCGTCTGATGCCTGCGGTGACACAGTTACGTGTGATTTCGCTGGCCGGGATGGGGCGGATGAGTGAGGCCGAGAAGCTGTTCGAGTCGGCGACTGCGTCCTCGGTGAATGAGTTGCTGCCCATTCTCTCTGGATTGTCCGAGCTGGCCTCTGGTCTGGATGAGCCATCCCGCCGTCATCTGGGACGGATTCAACTGGCAGCAGCGCGGCGATTGGTACAGCAGCGGTCGAACCTGGCTCCAGCACTGGCAGGTCTTGCGGATCGGTGCTTAGCCGACGCATATGTCGCAACCGGTGACCTTCCTGAAGCAATTACTTTGTACGAGTCACTGTTGAAGGTGAACCCGCGAGATCGTGGACTGTTAGTGACGATCGGGACGCTTTCGCTTCAACGGGGGAAGCCTGAGGACCTCAAACGGGCCAAGGGGATTTATCGACAGATGGAAACGCTCGATCCGCCGGGAAGTCCCACTTGGCTTCGCAATCGGCTCACAGTGGCCCAAATCTCTCACCAATTGGGAGAAGATGCGGAATGCACGAAGCTCCTGAAGGTCACGCGAATCCTGTATCCCGAACTGGGAGGGGCCGCACTCAAAGCGGAGTATGCAGCCCTGGAGTCTCAGCTCTCGACGAAACCCTAAGTTCTTACCACTCCAACTGACTCGGCTCCAACTTGCTGTCGTTCAAGTGGACTCCCACGACGCGGCCATCCGAGATCGACACAACGCGGTCTGCCATTTTCGCGATGACCGCATTGTGTGTAATCACAGCTGTGGTTGTCCCAAGTTCACGGTTAATACGCTGAATGACATCGAGAACCACGATCCCAGTGTGCACGTCGAGGGCTCCGGTTGGTTCGTCGCAGAGCAGAACCTGGGGACGTTTTGAAATCGCGCGGGCGATGGCTACTCGTTGCTGTTCGCCGCCCGAGAGCTGAGCCGGGAAGTGGTCCATCCGCTTCTCCAGGCCGACCATCTTGAGGGCCTCTTCCGGAGTCATGGGGTTGGTTGAGATTTCGGTGACCAGCGCGACGTTCTCGCGAGCGGTCAGGCTGGGAATCAAGTTGTAGAACTGGAAGACAAAGCCTACGTGCTTCCGCCGGTACCGGGTCAATCCCGTGTCCGATTCATGGGACAGATCGATGTCGCGGTACCGCACCGATCCGCTGGAGGGGATGTCGAGCCCCCCCAGAATATTCAGCAGCGTCGACTTGCCGCTCCCGGAAGGCCCCAGCAGGACGACGAGCTCTCCCTCATAAAGATCGAGGTCGACTCCACGCAGTGCGTGAATCTCCACCTCGCCCATGTGGTAGACCTTGGTGACATCCTTCGCACAGAACACCGACTGGTGCGGTGGGGATTGCGGAGTGGTGGTGGGGGATTCGGTGGACATGAGAAATCATTCACTGAGTCAATGTGTGAGACAAGATAATCAACGATAGACAAATAATCTTCAATGACGAGGGAGATATCCGTATCTCAGAGAAGAGGCGTTTCCTGGAGGGATCCACCGGGGTATACTCGAATGACTGGGAGATTCCTCCATTTTGTCTCTGTTCCAGATGTTCTCAATAGATATGTCGAGGCCGCACGATGCCTGTTCCGTCCAAGGCTGACCAGCTGTGTGAAGAGGGAAAGTCACTGCTCAAGGCCAAGAAAGTTGACGAAGCTCAGGCGATGTTTGAGCTGGCGATTAAAGAGAATGAGCGGCATGTGTCTGCACATGAGACTCTCGCCGCGATCTATTTTGCCCGGAAAGACTACCCGAAGGCAGCAGCAAGTTTTCAGAAGGCCGCATTGTACGATCCACGCCGGGTTGACCCGCTGATCAATCTGGGAGCTGTTCAGAACCGGATGGGAGACTATCAGGCTGCGGTGAAGACACTGCGTCAGGCGGTTTCTCGTGATCGCAAGAATGCCACGGCTTACTACAACCTGGGCATTGCTCAAAAGGGGCTCAACCAGCCGCATCTGGCGGTGTCGGCCTATAAAGAGGCCATGAAGTACGACCCCAAGATGGTGGAAGCGATTCAGAATCTCGCGAATCTGTATATCGAGATGGGCAACATTCAGCAGGCTCAGGCTCATTTTCATAAGGCCCTGGAGATCAAACCCGACTTTGAGCGGGCGCGACGGGGACTGGAAAAATCTCGGGCCATCGCCGAAGAGAGGAAAAAGGCGGTGAATCCGTTTGGGCGCCTGGTCAACATGGAGGAACTCAACAAGCGGTCCGAGGTCAAGCATCGCAAGCTGACACCTCAGCAGCAGTACGAGGATCGGACCGAAGTTCACCGCATCACGAAAGAGTGCGAGCAGGCAGCACTGGCCATGCTGACAGCGCTGCGGGATCGCATCGGTCCGATGATGAGCCGTATCAATCAAACGTTCCTGCAGGGCGATGACTCGCGATTGTTGATGCGGGAGTACAAGGCCTTTGAAAGCGATTTCAAAACGTTCGAGCAAGTCAACGAGGAGCTACGCAAACGGACCGAGATGCTTCGCCAGCACGAGGCGGGGATGCGGCATTAGACGCTCTCCTTCCTAGACCTTTGAGCAACATTGAATTTTGTATCCCACTGAACAAGTACCATGGACCCTCTGGATTCCCTCCTGAGTCTGCATCACGAGCAGGGATGGTGTGTGTTTGAAAATGCCATCACGCCTATTCAGCTGGACCGGCTCAAACAGCTTGCCGATCGGTTAGTCGAGTCACCGGATGAAGGTGTCCGTCAAAGTGACGGGGCAGTTTATGCTGCGCGAAATGTGATGGATGTCATCCCGGAGATCTGCGATGCCTGGCGGGCCGCTCCGCTGGTCGACTTTGTCCATCGACGACTGGGAGAGCATGCCGGGCTGGTCCGTGTCATGTACTTTGACAAACCACCTGCTCAATCCTGGGCACTTCCCTGGCACAAGGACTTACTGATCGCTGTGGATTCGTTACGCGAGGTGATGGGCTATTCAGTCCCTCGACTGCGGGCAGGTGTGCCCCACACTGAGCCTCCTCTGGAGGTCCTGGAGTCGATGATCACACTCCGGATTCATCTAGATGAAATCACGCTGGAGAACGGTCCGTTGCAGGTCGCCTCCGGAACTCAGCGAACCGGAAAAGCCGTGTTGCTAGATGGTTTTGAAACGCACTCGATTTGTACCCCGGCGGGCGGAGTGCTTGCCATGTCGCCGCTCTTGGCGCATTGCAGTGGACGATCACTGCCCGGGACCAGTCGACATCGCCGGATTTTTCACCTGGAGTTCAGTCGTTCACGGGACCTCCCCGGGGAGGTGCGGTGGCATCGGTATGAGCCCGTGTCACTCAGTCACTGAGACTCGATTGCCGGGGGAGTTACATCGCAGTTGTCCAGATCAGCCAGCGGGGCTGCTTAGAGTTCGGCTGAACCCCAGGCCTTGATGCGTTCGAGTCGAGTCAGAAAGACACTCATCACGCGATGGTAGAGATCGTCTCTCAGGACCTCGTCTTCCACGCCCGCATCAATATTCGGGTTGTCATTGATCTCAATGATGTGGAAGTTGCCACCGGACTGTTTGATATCGACGCCGTACAGTCCGTCGCCGATCAGATTGGCCGCCTTCATGGCGATGTTGACCGCCTTGCGAGGAGCCATCTCAACAGCCATGGTGTCGAAGCCGCCGAACCGGTCATCGCCATGCTTCTCCTGCTGAATGACCTGCCAGTGGCCGGGAGCCATGTGGTACTTGCAGGCGAAGAGCGGTCGCCGGTCAATCATGCTGATCCGCCAGTCGAAGTCGGTCAGCATGAACTCCTGAGCGACCAGTAGTTCGGACTCTTCAAAGAACTCCGGGAGCCGGGCATGGAGTTCCTCTGCGGTGTTGATCTTCACGACTCCGCGGGAGAACGAGCTGTCGGGCTTCTTGATCACGATCGGAAAGCCGAGTTGGTGGATGGCATCATCGACGTTGTCTTCGTGCAGCACCACGGTCTTGGGGGTTGGCAGGCCGTGGCGTTCGAGGAGTTCCGCCAGGAAGACCTTGTTGGTACAGCGGGCGATTGATTGTGGATCGTCCATCACGACCATGCCTTCGCTCGCTGCCTTGCGGGCGAAGCGATAGGTGTGGTCGTTGATCGAAGTCGTCTCGCGGATGAACAGTGAATCAAACTCGAGCAGGCGTCCGTAGTCGTCCTTCGTGATCAGCTCGCATTCGATGCCCATGTTCGCTCCGGCTTTGACGAACTTCTTCAGAGCCGCTTCGTTGGAGGGGGCGTTCTCTTTCTCTTCGGGATTCCAGAGGATCGCCATGTCATAGCGAGTGCGCGATTTGCGTGGACGGCTGACGGCCCGACCGGAGAAGTGCTTGAGGGCCGCTTCAGCCACGAACGGGCGGTCGACTTCGGGGACATCGCTACCCGAAATGGCCTTCACGCTGCGGATCTGCCACTTCTTGAGCTTGGAGAACTTCACGCGCAGGAGCGGGGACTGGAAAAGATTGAACAGCTGGAGCGAGAGGCGGTCGTACTGCTTCTCGGAATTGCGACCGAAGTAGATGCTCAACTCGAAGTCATCGGTCTTTTCGTTCTGCAGGGACTGCTGCATCAGTTCGTCGAGGTCGTCCGAGACGAGTCGGACGAGAGATTGCGACCGGAGATCCTGGAGCGTTTGAATGCTGGGCAACGGTTTGTGGTTACGGGCCTCGGCCAGCAGGGAGACGTAGTACCCGGTGCTCTGGTAGCTGTAGGACCGGCAGAGGTTCAGGACCTTGGCTCCGCGGAGATCGCTGTACTTTGGGCTGGTCAGGTAGTCCCAGGCGTCGACGACATCGACACCGGGGATGTCAAACGGCCAGTCTTTGGGGGAGTTGGCGACAATCAGAGTCGGCATGCTGGTAGGCTTGGAAGAGGCAACGCGTCGAAGACTCGTTCCCTCGTGGGCGAGTGAAGGAACGGGCGAAGTCATCGCAATCATGGGGAGTCCGCAGTGAAGAAATGGCCACGCGATTGTGGTCTATCGCATGGAGTGTGACGGCTCAAGATCTGATTTCCCGGTGAGCCAGGCCGCCCGAGGGTGGTCGAATCACTAACAAATTTCCGTCATAGGTCACGATGCCGAGCATGATCGCACACATTACGCGATCGAGATCGACTTCGTATTTCTGTTCATTCTTGGCGAATGGGTTGGGTTGCAGGGGGTCAGCGACCAGCACGGTACGGCGGTCGGAGTCATAACCACACAGGACGACAAAGTGCCCCTGAGGTTTCCCGGCGATGTCGTCCTGTTGTCCGTCGTCAAGTTCCCGGCGTTCGTTGTACAAGTAGGTCGAGCTGAGGCCGACCAGAATCGGACAGGAACGCTTGAGGTACCGGCGGATCAGGGCGGGAGTCATGTCCTCCATCCGGATCGAACCCCCGCGTTCGATGAATTCGAGGTAAGCCTGGCTGGCCATACGGAGCTTCGGCTTGGTTTTCGCCTGCATCTGGGCTCGCAAGCGATCGGCCAGTAGCGGTGCACCGGGGCGGAACCAGGACGGGTCGAACACGATGAGATTGTACGTGTAGAGGATCGCCTCGTAGCCCTGGCTCAAGGCATAGTTGCCCAACAATACCGCCAATGTCCCACCATGTTCGAGTGAGGGGACACCGTCGATCACCTCCGCCAGTGTTTGCTGGGCACCGTGATACGCCAGGACGGCGTGCAGACACGTCGGCCCACAAGTCGTGTTGTTGGGCTGAGCGCTGATCTCGAAGTGGAGTCGGCTTTCCATGACTCCATGCTAGGCAGCAGTCTGTGTTCCAGACAGACGAGGTCATGATCACAGCTTGATATGGCGATGAAACGGCAGTTTCCGCCGGGCTGCGTTGTGGAGGGGGCCTCGATCAGGTGACACGAGGGCACATCCGAGCGTCTTCGCTAGATTACCAAGTTTCGCAGGATTCGCTGACCTTATTGCCATCTCTGATACACGCGATTCGTTCCGAACTGTCGCTACAGTCCTCCCCCTCAACTGGTCGACATATGGAAGACATCGTTCCCGCGCGCTGGGCGATCGCAGGTTACCTGGAGGCTTGGTTCATGTCTGATGTTTCTGCCAATGATGTTCCCCGTCGTCGTCTCGGTCGCGGGTTGAGTGCCATGCTGGGATCAGGCCCCGCGTTTTCGGAGTCGGAGCCCCAAGCAGCCGAGCTGCGGAACATTCCGGTTCAAGAGATCACGCGGAACCCATTTCAACCGCGTAAGGACTTTAACCAAGACGAGTTGAATGAGCTCTCGGACAGTATTCGCGAGCATGGCATCCTGCAGCCGATCCTGGTTCGCGAGTTTGAAGGCTCATACCAGCTGATCGCCGGCGAGCGTCGCTGGCTGGCTTCGCAGCGTGCCGGTCTGACTCTCATTCCGTGTCGCGTCGTGGATGTCATCGATCAGACGGCATTTGACTACGCGTTGGAAGAGAACCTGAAGCGTAAAGACCTGACCGATGTGGAGAAGGCACTGGCGTTTCGCCGGTACATCGATCACTTCGGCTGCTCAATCGAGGAACTGGGCAAGCAGTTGAGCATGAGCCGCTCCGCAGTGAGTAACATCCTGCGGCTGCTTGATCTGTGCGAGCCAGTCCGGAACGCGTTGTCGACTGGAAAGATCAGCTCGGGACACGCCAGGGCACTACTGCCGCTGACTGAAGCGGATCAATTGGCGTTCTGTGGCCGCATCCAGGCAGAACAGCTGTCTGTCCGTCAGACCGAAGCTGCTGTCCGTCAGATCCTGGGGCGGGAGAAGCCTCAGGCTGTTGTGGAACCGGCTCCAGTGGAAATGACTCAGGCTCCGCAGGCTGAACATGTCGGAGAAGTGACTCAATATTGCGAGCCTGGGACTTGTGATCAGGGGCAAACTCATTATGAACAGCCTCACCATGACCAAGGTTTCCACGACCAGGGACAAGGGGGATTCGAGCAGCCAGTCAGCCAAGAACAGTGTGGTGTCCCAGCGGAGGATCCACACGTACTGTCCATGGATCAGGCCCGCATGGATAATGAGCGGACGCCACATCTGGCATCGCTGGAAGAGCAGCTGCGAAACCTGTTGGGGACCGCAGTTCAGATCACTCTGACCTCCAAGGACTGCGGGACGATTTCGATACCGTTCTCCAGTAACGAGGAATTCGAGCGGATCCTGCGTTCTCTGCACCGGGCTGCGGCATAGGGCAAGCGGGGCGGCTGCCACCCCAAGACATGGAACCGATGTCGGAAAACACAAACGGCGATGGTGAAACTCACCATCGCCGTTTCTCATTTCGGTGCTGCAACGTGCTGTCACTTACGCAGCGATCAGGGAGTGTCGGTTACCGTTTGTTGGGGGCCTCGGCGTAGTACTTGGAGGCCCGACCGCCAGCACCATAGACACCGTACTGGTAACCGTATCCACCGTGCTTGGTGGGATCGATCCCGTTGGCGATAAGTCCCAGAATATTTGCTCCCAGCGTCCGGAGAGTTTCAGCGGCGCGGACAGCCCCCATACGGGTTCGACCGTTCATGCGCACGACCAGAATCACACCATCGACCAGTCGAGACAAAGTCGCCGAGTCAGTCACTGCCAGGACCGGCGGAGAGTCGATGATGATCCACTCATATCGATCCCGTAACATGTTGAGCAGACTCTCCATGCGGTCTGACATCAGGCGCTCACCCGGATCGATCGGACATTCACCTGACGAGAGAATGTCGAGTGTCGATCCTTCGAACGTGACACTTTCGATGCATTCGTTGACGTCCAGAGAGACATCGCCTAACAGGTTCGAAAGTCCCATCTTGTTTTTCAGGCTGAACAGACGCTTTACCGTAGGTCGGCGCATGTCGGCATCGATCAGGAGTACCGACTTACCCGTCTGGGCCAAGGTCACAGCCAGATTTGACGACATTGTCGATTTGCCGTCACCGGGCTCAGGGCTTGTGAGCAGGACGATACGGTGCCCCTCGCCGCGCGTTGCAGCCATGAGGTAGGTACGCACCCCACGGAAGGCCTCCGCCGATTGGGATCGTGGTCGGTGGATCGTGACGATGGCTGGGTCGATGGGGTTGGTCCGATCCCGTCGGCCAAGCTGGATCTGAGGACTGATTCCAACGATGGGAAGCCGGAGAGTCTGGCTGATGTCGTCCGGGCTGCGAAAGCTTTTGTCCGCAGCTTCTACCAAGAGTCCAAGTAGCAATCCAACGGCAATACCTGCAACAGACCCGACGATGATGCACTTTTGGAAATTCGGTTCAACCTGATATCCCCGGGTCGCTGGCGCAAGCACTTGCGTTCGGTGGTAGCCAGCTTTCACCGCGAGATCGGCATCCTTGAACTGGCTCACGATGGCGTTAAAAGTGAGCTCGCTGCGAGCAATGTCATTGCGATATCGTTTGTCCTTGATCTGCAGATCGAGCTGTTCCTTCGCGATGCGCTGCTCCTCTTCAAACAGTGAGTTGAGTTGGAGCAGGCGTTCCTCTCCAGCTTTCTTCTGCTGATGCAGGGATTCGATATAAACCTGAAGGAAGTCCATCTTTTTGGCTGGAGGGGCGATCTGATCGCTTAATTCGTTGCTCAGGTATTTCCGTGTCATCTCGATACGTTTACGGATACTTCGGACCTTGGGGTGGTCTTCGCCGTGGTCCTGTAGGGCGAGTGCTTCCTCCAATTCGAGCTGAAATATCTCTCGGGTGAATTTTTGAGTGGGAGTTAACGACGTTTCAAGTCCATCACCCGACTTCTTCTTGTCGTTAAATGACTCCAGCATCAGCGTGATTGCCTCGCGGCTGCCTCCTCGTTCGAGTGCTTTCTGGATGGCGTCAATCTGAGACTGAATTTCAGTCTGGGCGATCATGACTTTAGATCGCTCAATCTCAATACCTGCCATACGGCTTTCGCTGAGGCTGGTGACATTTTCGCCGTTGTAGATCAAGCTCGAACTCTTTCGAAACTCAGCGTATTCATCTTCACACTTTCTAAGAGTGGTCAACCACTCCTCTTTGGCATCCTTCAACAGGTTTGAAACCACCATTCCTTGGTCAGTGTAGGTCTCACGGAGGTTCTTGTCATAGCTGGCCACCACGGCATTGACGACCTTGGCGCAATCATCGGGGTCTGTTCCTTTGAATGAAATATCGAGGACTTGCCCATCCTCTACTGTGCGTTCAGCGTTCAGGCCATTCAGGATCGTCTGAGTGAGATTCGAGGCTCCCGACAGACTGGGCAGTTCTCGA
Organism: Planctomycetota bacterium; assembly: GCA_003669575.1. Classification (GTDB taxonomy): domain Bacteria; phylum Planctomycetota; class Planctomycetia; order Planctomycetales; family Planctomycetaceae; genus TH-plancto1. The sequence continues at coordinate 12,695 of QWOR01000207.1, forward strand.
AGCCGACCGTCCGAAATTGCGGGACGGACCGTCAACTCGCTCATGATGGTTTGAATATCGCTCGCCAGTGGATCTGATCTGCCGTTGGGAGCCAACCCGTTCACCGTATTCACAGGCATTTCAGCTTGTTGCTTGGTGATCAATATCTGGGATGTGGCCTTGAAGACAACAGGTTGCCGCAGATAGTAGTAGTAGGCTGCTGTAGCACCAATTGTGCCGAAGAAAAACCCCAGCCAAGCTCTCCGGCACAAGAAGCCCCAAAGGTCAAAACCTGCTTCTTCAGGTTCCACATTCGGGTTACTGGGGGGCACGAACTCCGACATGTTCTCGTTCCTTGGCGTGGCCTTGGAAAGCGTAACGCCTTGCCGCCACAATTGTAACACAGACAATGGCCAGAATGACACACCATTGCCATTCGTGTCCGTAGATCATCATATAGTATAGAAGTTTTGCCCATTCCGTGAGAACGTCATTTCTTCCGCGACGAGTCGTCCACC
>QWOR01000140.1 GCA_003669575.1 Planctomycetota bacterium
AGAATCAATCCTGCCGTTCAGGAAGCTTGAGCCCCGGAAGATGTCGCTCCGGCTGTTTGATGAACGGTTCGGCCGATAGTTCCTCAAGATTGACCCGCTGAGATGTCCACTCTGAAACGCATCTCCGACGTTCCCCAACTGCCATCCCGCTCGGTCGACTCTCACAAAGGGAGTTATGGTCGTGCTGTCATCGTGGGGGGAAGTGTCGGGATGAGCGGGGCCATCTCGCTGGCCGGTTTGGGCGCCTTGCGCGGCGGGGCGGGGCTGGTCTATCTCGCTTGCCCGAAGTCGATCTGGAGTGCAGTGGCTGCGATTGAGCCGTCGTATCTGACCGTTCCACTTTCGGAGGATGCAAACGGGCGGTTGGCGGTTCCGTCGATCCCTGGGATTCTGCTGGCCTGCCAGAACGCTGATGCGGTCGCGATTGGACCGGGACTGGGGCAGTCGGACGAGCTGCGCGATCTGGTGTCACACATTGTTCGCAGCGTCGATGTGCCGTGCGTGGTCGATGCCGATGCGTTGAACCTGCTGGTCGATCGAGTGGATGTCCTGGGCACGGCACCGGCGGTTCGTGTCCTCACTCCACATCCGGGCGAGTTCGCTCGGCTGACGGGTCTCACTATCACTGTCGTGCAGGCAAATCGCGAGTCGCTGGCCATCGAATTTGCGCAACGTCATCGCGTGGTCCTTGTGCTGAAGGGAGCCGGGACGATCGTCACCGATGGACTGCGGGTCTTTATCAACCGGACCGGTAACCCGGGCATGGCCACTGGCGGGACCGGCGACGTGCTGACGGGATTGATTACAGCTCTGATTGCTCAGGGAGCCGATCCTTTCGACGCGGCCTGTCTGGGCTGCCATTTGCACGGGCTGGCCGGTGATATCGCCGCCGAGGAACTCAGCCCGCCCGGGATGATTGCGTCCGACCTGCCTAAGTACCTGCCACGGGCGTGGAAGCGATCGTGAGTCACGATCCACCCGTTCCCGAGTCTAGGCACATCGTGGAGTCGATCTGGCGAGCGGCCGTGCAGGCGGTCGATTCCAAGCGGCTCGTGCGCCAGGCGATTCGTGTTGACGGTGACCAGCTATTGGTCGCCGGGCAGACGATCCCGCTGGCTGAGTTGAATCGCATTGAAATCGTCGGAGCCGGTAAGGCCGGAGCCGGGATGGCTCTGGGGACTGAAGAATTGCTCGCTCAGCTCGGCAAGAAAGTATCGGGATGGGTGAATGTGCCCGCTGATTGTGTACAGCCCTTGAAGTCGATCCACCTTCATCCCGCGCGTCCTGCCGGGATCAATGAGCCGACCGAGGCCGGTGTCGCGGGCTCCGAAGAGATCCTCCGTCGCGTCGCGAGTCTTGGCGAGGGGGATCTCTGTCTGGTCCTCATCTCCGGCGGCGGGAGTGCATTACTCCCTGCTCCGATCGATGGTGTCTCGCTCTCCGACAAGGCGCTGACCATCCGCCGCATGTCGCTCGCGGGGGCGGGGATCGACGAGCTCAACTGTGTGCGGCGTCAGCTGTCGCGGGTCAAAGGCGGCGGGCTGGCTCGTGCCTGCCGGGCTCAATGGATGATCACGCTCGTCATCTCGGATGTCATCGGCGATCCACTGGAAGTGATCGCCAGCGGGCCGACGATCGATTTTCCCACGGAGCCGCAGCGGGCACTCGAACTGCTCGAACGATTCGCCCCAGGGCTGGAAGGGATTCCGAAACCAGTGGTTCAGGCACTGCTCCAGCAGATTTCGAACATTCAATCGGCCCCACCGGCTGCCAGAGTCTCTGGAAACAGCCGTACTGCTTCGGAGAAGAAGACACTGCAGCACGTCTCGATCATCGGCAACAACCAGACCGCCGTTGATGCCGCTGAACGGGAAGCCCGAGATCGCGGTCTCGATGTGCGTGTTGTCGGCGTCGGTCTCGCTGGTGAGGCCCAGACTGTCGGGCGAGAGCTGGCTGATGAATGCCTGCGCCTTCAGCCGACCATAACCAGGCGGCTCTGCCTCATCAGTGGTGGCGAGCCAGTCGTCAAAGTTGAGAAACGCTCCGGACCCCAGAAAGGCGGTCGTAACCAGGAACTCGCGCTGGCGGCCCTCTGTCGCCTCATCGAACAAAACGCCGCTGGCATCACGATCCTCTCCGGGGGGACCGATGGAGAAGATGGCCCCACCGATGCTGCTGGAGCCATCGCCGATGACGCCGTCGCTCAAGCTGCCGCACAGCTTCATCTCGACCCGCGAATGTATCTTCACGACCACAACAGCTATCCCCTTTTTCAACAGACCGGTGGCCTACTCATCACCGGGCCGACTCACACCAACGTCATGGATGTCCGCGTCGCTCTCGTTCATCCCCCCGGTTAACCTCTGCACTGTCGATCAACCACCAACTCTCAACGATCAACCCTCTCCTCCCCCATGCCACCCGAAAAAGCGGAAGCCCTCGTGATCCGGTTGGCCGACTTCAGTGAGTCGAGTCGTGTGGTGACGTTCTTCACTCGCGAGTTCGGCAAGTCGAGCGCCCTGGCCAAGGGGGTAAAGCGTCTCAAAGGTCCGTTCGAGGGATCCATCGATCTCCTCGCTCACGTGCAGATTATTCTCTATCGCAAGGACCATGACGCACTCGATCTGGTCACTGAAGCCCAGCTGGTCAGCCGGTTTGCTCCACCGTCGAAAGAAATATTTCCACTCTACGCGGGGTACTACGTCGCCGAACTGCTCGACATCGGCACCGAGCCGCATGACCCTCACGCAATTCTGTTTGATGAGGCGATCGCCACACTTGACCGACTGAGCGAGTCGACAGATCCTCGTTTCGCCATCATGAGGTTCGAACTCCTGCTACTCCGCGAGATCGGCAATCTCCCGGGGTTCACACATTGCGTCCATTGCGAGACCGCAGCTACGGCGTCACGCGGCTCAAAATTCTGGGTCACGGCCAGCGGGCTGATCTGTGAAGCCTGCGGGAGACCAGAATATGAGCACGCTGCCATCCAGCCCGGTAGCGTCAGGTTGCTGCAACAGCTTTCCACGGACGAAGCCCCCGCGTTGCAGGAATTGTCCCCCACGGCTTCGCAAATCAAAGAGGTGCGGCGCATCGTCACAGCTGCAGTCACGCATGCGCTGGATCGCAAACCCAAAATGCTGGGTTATCTGAAGTTCTAAGCGAATTCAACATTCTTCTTCACTCAGGCCAGACAAGAACGTCTGACCCACTCCCACACCACAGTGGAACCGACATTCCTGTCTGTTTGTCTGGGGACTGAAGACGTATTGCGAACTTGCTCGACCGGAGTGAGAAGAGTGGAATGAGACGATCACTGGTGATGTCGGAGCAAGACCGGGCGGTGTCACAGTCGGTCGTCTTCATGGAACTGCCGGTTTGGCTCCTCGTCTGGATCAGCTCAAACCGCCGTATTTACGTGCTTCCCGGTGGTTACCCGAATTCCTATTGAGTCATCGGCAAAAACTGCCGTATACTCCGCGCGCTGGGAAGCCGGGCTCGAGTTGTCGAAGTTCCGAGAGAGATTCTTTCTCTCTGAGCAAGCTGTCCAGCGTCGTTTCGGACTGTGGTGTCAACGGATGACATACCGTCGGTTCGACAGGTGAATGCATTGAGAGATCCACGCGGGCGATGTCCAGCGGAAGTCGCTGTCGGTTCCGTACTTCAGGGAGGGAAAGATGTTGAAATCAGTAATGCGAATGGTGGTGGCATTGGCGTTGGTGGCATCGTCTACCTTCGCCATGGCAGAGGAATACCTGGATCCCCAGCTTCCAGTGTACCGTCCCGTGGACAAACTCGAGGGCAAGATCTCGCTGATCGGCTCGGACACCATGTCCCAGGTTGTCGCTGTGTGGAAGGACAGTTTCAAGAAGTTCTACCCCAATGTCGAAGTCACCATCTCCGTGAAGGGCGCGACGAATGCGATTCCTTCCGTGATGAAGGGAGAGGCCACGATTGGCATGCTCAGCCGTGAGGCGACTCACGAAGAAATCGAGGTCTTCACCGCCGAGAAGAAGTATGCCCCCAAGCTGCTGGTTCCGAGTCTGGAACGTATTGGGGTCTATGTGAGTGAGTGTAATCCGATTGAAAGCCTGACTCTGGCTCAGGTCGACGCCATCTTCTCAACGACCCGCAAGCGTGGAGAAGCCAAGGAGTACAAGACCTGGGGTGATCTCAGCGTCCCGGGGCAACTGGCCAAGGAGAAGATCACTCTGCGTGGCCGTTCCGCTACCACCGGATCCCAGGGCTTCTTTCAGGCCGTGGTATTGCAAGGCGGCGAATTTCACAAGGAAATGATCCCCGCCAAGGACAACCTGACGCTGGTCAAGGAGATCGCCGCTGATCCGACAGCAATCGGATTCTCGGGCGAGATCTACCAGATCCCCGGCATCCGCGCGGTGCCCATCGCCGTGAAGGCCGACGAGCCAGCCTATGCCATCGATTCGCTGGGAGACGAGCACGGAACCTATCCGATCATTCGTCCTCTGCAGTTTGTCATTGATCAGGCTCCAGACAAGGAATTGCCCGAAGCGGAACGCGAATTCCTCAAGTATGTATTCAGCAAGTCGGGCCAGGAAGATGTCGTGAAAGCGGGCTTCCATCCGATTTCGTCCGCACCTGCCCGGACGGCGTTGGGAGCAGTCGGTCTCAATACATTGAACTGACTCCCCAGACGGTCAACCGCTGCCAATGGTTATCAGGCGGGACATCTCGACCAAGGTCGGTCGAGGCCGCCGTGAAGCACACGCTCTCATACATATTCCTGGAAGGAGTCCTCCCATGGTGCGGAGATTTTTGCAAGGGCTGACAATCACAGCCTCCGTCGTTCTGGTGACCTCGCCAGCCTGGTCGATTGATCCCCGTCTGAATACCAATACCACCCCCGGTCGGACCTCGACCGTTCCCACTTCGAACGATCCTGCAGCTGCACGTCTGGTGCAACCCGGGACAAATCTGACGATTCCCTCGAATCGGATTCGCGAAAGCGTCCCCGTGCCCGATCCGACTCGCTTCGAGTACAACCCGACTCGCCCGACAGCTACCGATTCACTGCGTCCAGTGACTCCCGTTCGTGCTCAGTTGGCCCCTTCGAATCCCCTTCAACCACAGCCGCAGCCCCAGCCGAGTCAGTCGGCACAGCCACGTTGGAAACTTGGAGTCTACTCCAAGGACACCAGTACCGGTGTGCAAATCGTCCAGGTCGTCCAGAACGGTGCCGCTCAACGGGCCGGCCTGGAGAAGGACGATATCGTGCTGTCGGTGAACGGATTCCAGGTCGGCTACGTGAACGGGACTTTGTACGACTGCGGGACTGAATTCGAGCGTCTGGCCGACAAGAACGGATGGGTCAGTCTGCTGGTGTTTGATAATCGTACCCGCTCGCTGACCAACCTGCCGGTACAGCTCGATTCTCGCTTGATGCGTCTGGGCGGCACTCTGACCTGGCGTGATACGGTGTCTCTGCCCGCACGTTCCACGGCCGTTGTGGAATTGCGTGAGCGCGCTCGCGTGGGCGCACCAACCACAGTGATTGCCCGCACGACGGTTGATCAGCTGCGTGCCAACTCGATCCCGTTCGAGATCGAGTACGATCCCGGTCAGATCGACCAGGCCCGCACCTATCTGATTTCCGCGGTGGTGGTGTCGCCGACAAATCAGATGCTGTACCAGTCCAGCGCCGCTTCGAATTACCAGCTGACCAATCTGACCTCTGGCCAGAACCGGCCGATCACGATTGCTCTGGAACGCGCCGGTGGTTTTGAAGACCCCGTAGCTCATAACCCGCAGTACGGGAATCAGGAGCAGTACGTCACCCAGGAACAGCTTGAAACATTGTTTCAGACCATTCTGGAGCGGAACCCGACTCAGCGAGAAATGGAAGCCTGGCTGAACTCGATCCGCAATGGTCAGTCACTGGTCGACGTACAGGCCACACTGTTGGCCAACAACGCCGTCTTCAATCAGGTCGATCGTGACAAGACGCGTTATGTGGAGCGTCTTCACCAGTTGATGCTCGACCGCAAACCGACAGCGGAAGAGTTGGCCTACTGGACCAAGCGTTACGACGAGCTGCAGGGGATTCGCAGTGAAGTCGCTCGCGAGTTCATCAATTCAGTGGCCGCGAACTGATCTCAGATCCGTTCCCTGCTTGACCCTCAACGGGGACTCCGCACAAGCGGCGTCCCCGTTTGACTTTTGCGGGTTTATCGACGCGTGGCAGAACGGCATCACTTCCGGCCGGTGACCGATGGCCCGTTTGTATCGATCGTAGCGACCAAGAAACTCGTTGATGGGTCGCAACGCGACGATGCGTGCTGGGACATCATTTCTTCGCCCATCGGTGGCAGCTGCCTGTAAGCTCGATGCACAGCGGTGTCTTTATGGAAGGATGACGCTTTCTGATTCGATTGTCGTGCATTGCGCCCCAGAGGATCACTGAAATGGCGGCCCCCGTAAACAGTCTGGAATTCTTTTCGCTCGTCGAAAAGAGCCAGTTGCTCGAACAGGAGCTCGTCTCGAAACTGCGGCCTCAAATCGCCAGCCAGAAATCGGCCGACCCGAAAAAGCTGGCGCTGACGCTCCTGAAGAATCAACTGCTGACTGAGTATCAGGCTCGCCAGCTGCTTTCCGGAAAGAACAAAGGCTTCTATCTGGCTCGGTATAAGATCATGGAGTTGCTGGGCTCCGGCGGCATGGGGCGAGTTTATCTGGCCGAACAGCTGTCGATGGAGCGACTGGTGGCCATCAAGCTGATCAGTCTGCAGAAGAGCAAGAAACGGCAGGACCAGGCTCTCGCCCGTTTCAAACGAGAAGCCAAAGCTGTGGCTGCTCTGCGGCATGCCAACATCATTCAAGCCTTCGACTATGCGGACGAGAACGGCCTGCCGTACTTCGTGATGGAGTATGTAGAAGGCATTGATACTGCCCGCATCGTGCATCGTTTTGGTCCGATTCACTGGAGTCAGGTGGCTGAGATCGGTCGCCAGGCCGCAGAGGGACTGCAGCACGCCCATGAGGCGGGACTGGTGCACCGGGACATCAAGCCGGGCAATCTGCTCGTCGACTCCAGCGGCTTAGTCAAGGTGCTTGACCTGGGCCTCGTTTCGGCCTTCGATCAGAAGGGCGATGACGCTCTGACCGTCGATCAGGATCAGCTGGGGACTGTCGATTACATCGCTCCCGAACAGGCTCTCGACAGCAAGAGCGTTGACGCCCGGTCCGATCTCTATGGCTTGGGGGCCACGCTCTACTCGATCATGAGCGGGCGGGTTCTCTATCCTGATAAGACAACGGCCCAGAAGTTGTTGCTGCACCAGACCACCGAACCCGAGCCGATTTCCAGTCTGGTCAAGGAGATCCCCGCCGAACTCGCAACGGTCATCCACAAGATGCTCGCCAAGAAACCGATGGACCGCTTTCAGTCCGCGGAAGAGGTGGCCCAGGCTCTCAAGCCCTTCGCTGTTCCCCGGACGCCGCCCTACGATCTCAACGCGATCAAGTATCGCCGTTCGATCTATGAGGGCTTCCTCGGCAAGAGTCCAGAGCCTGCCCGGATCACCGTCCCGACTCTCGGCAGTCCGGAACTGGAGAAGCCTGAGTCGACTCCGACACGGGATTCCTCGTCTCCCTCGTCAGGCCAGTTACGTCGTCCTTCGGCGATCAATGTCGAGTCTTCAGAGGTGGTGACGGATGACTTCTCGTCGTTGACCGACGAGTCTTCGCAGATGGCCATGGAGATGCCGTCGATCGTCGGACGCAAGAAGCGAAAGCCAAAGAAGAAGTCAGGGATCGAGTTGACCCGATGGATCATTCTGGCAGGAGTAGTGGTCGGTGTTGTCGTCGCAGCATGGTTAGGTACGTACGCATTTCGAGCGATGGCAGTTACGGATGATCATTTGGCTGCGATTACGTCGGCATCAGATCCTGCTCGACAAGTCGTTCCTGTTGGACAAGCTGCTGCTATTGCACAACCCGCCCCACCGGCGCAATCCCCTGCGGTCCAGCTGCCAGGCCCAATGCCTGTCATAGAGCCTGCTCCAGTGGCACCGCCGATGCCAGATGCCGCACTCGCAGTGACACTCCAGCCAGCAGTCCCCATGGCAGCACCAGTCCCCACAACGGAAGCCACTCCCCAGCCTTCCTTGCCGGCCCCTGTCAGTCCGCTCCCGAATTCACCGACCGCTGAACTGAACCCGCAATCTGCAGGTCTCCTTTCTCCGGTCTCAGAAAGTGTGTGGAGAGAGAGTCATACCCAGGTGGTGAAAGACCCTTCGCTTCAAGTCTGCTACACATTTGATGAGTCGACCATCTCTGGAAAACGAGTGAAGAATCTGGCTCAGGCGACGAGCGGACTCTTTCTTCTGGAGCTTGCTGGACCAGAGATTGAGCTCGGGAGATTTCCCGGCAAGAAGGCCATGCGATTCAATCCAAGTGCGGGGGTTCAGTACGCTGAACTCACGTCGTCCGATTCCAATCGGCTACAGCTTGAGGGACGATATACGATCGCCGTGTGGTTCAAAGTGCAGAGTTTTGAGAAGCAACTGCAGACGCTGATTTCCAAGGGGGCCAATGGATGGCAGATTCGCAAGAATCCGGACTCGAATGCATTGGGGGTTCAATACCTGGAAGAGAACATGAAGAGTTGGCAGCTCAACGGGACTCGAGCTGTGAACGATGGGCGTTGGCACCAGATTGTCGCAGTGAATTCCGCCCAACAGTCGTCTCTGTACCTGGACGGAGAACTTGATAGCTCCTCGGAGGGGCCCACATCAGCCGCCAGAAATTCCAGGCGAGTGAGACTCGGTGGTGTGTCAGATGTCAGTCGAAGTGGACATGGTTTCAATGGCTGGATTGATGAAGTCGAGATCTGGAGTCGTGATTTGAACTCAGGCGAGATCCGACAACTCTTCAGCCAGGGAAACCCCTCGCAATAAACAAGTACGAAGCCAAGTGGATAAATCGCAGTCGGTCATTTATGACTTCGCTGCTATCAGTGCGTCAAGTTCTGCCTTCAGCTTGGGCAGGATCGTGTCGTAAGTGTAGGCGCCGACCTCTTCCGGGCCTCGCTTGAGATTGACGTGGTTCGGACCGCACCACAACCCCAGATCAGCGTCGTCAGTCTCGCCCGGACCATTCACGCGACAGCCCATCACGGCGATGGTAATGGCATAGTCCTTGGCGTAAGCAGTCATCTCTTTCACCGCAGCTGCCAGGTCAATGAACGCCTCGTTCTCGACACGTGAACAGCTGGGACAGCTGATAATGTTGAGGGATTGCAGGCCGTAGTCGACGACACTCCGCACCCGACCGGCGGCAATGTCATCGAGAATCTTCCGCCCAGCGGCGATCTCTTCTGACTTCCGCGAGTTCGGCACGGTCAGCGACACACGAATCGTGTCGCCAATGCCGCGGCTGATCAGCTGTTCAAACGCGATGCGGGTTTTAATGATTCCGTCAGGCGGCATCCCTGCCTCGGTTACGCCCAGGTGCAACGGCACATCAGGACGCTCAGCGGCGAAGCGTTTGTTGACCTCGATGACGTTTCGAGGGTCGGAATCCTTGAGCGACACAGCGAAGCGAGTGAAGCCCAGTGAGTCGAGAAACGCACAGTGTTCGAGGGCACTCTCCAGCATCGGCGAGATGGAATCGTGGGCGTCGTAACGCTCCTTCTTGTCAGGATCGACCGATCCGCAGTTGACACCCACTCGCATCGCACAGTCACTCTGGCCGGCAATGTCGGCGAGGTAGCGGACCTTTTCCTGCCACGGCTTCTCCCGTTCGTGATGATACAGGTGGCCGGGGTTGTACCGGATCTTGGAGACATAGGGAGCGACCAGCTCCGCCATGCGGTAGTTCTCCTGCAGGTCCACGGCGAGATTCGCCTCCACCTGCTTCGAGATCTCCGCCAGCGCTTCGGCGTCTTTCTTGCTGTCGACAGCCACACGAATCACGTCGGCCCCGGCAGCGACCAGATCACGAATCTGTCCCACGGTTGCGGCAATGTCCTGGGTATGCGTGGCGGTCATGCTCTGCACTGCGATCGGATTTCCTCCGCCGATCGTGACAGAACCAATACGCACCGATCGAGTCGGATTACGCGGCAACGCTCGTGATTCCACGCCATTCTCCCTGATTCCTGAGCAGCTCGTGGTCACGAGCATGCAATCTTTGCGCTTATGATAGCCGATTCACACGTGCGGACGAGAGTCTAATGACATCAACACGAGAAGAACAAAGTGCAGTGGATTACGTGTAAGTATGACGAAGAGAATTCGGTCTGTCTGTCACGCCGATGCCGGTTTCGCACCTCGTCTGGGCATCTGGGTTACCAATGTATCGATCGCCCTCGCCAGATCGCGGCAACCTCGTCCATAACGTTTTTCCCGCTGGGCCTGTTCTGCAGCTGAGATCGACTCCTGATGAGTCTTCTGGTCGATGCTCCAGTTTTCTTCGGTGGCGGACCTCCGCAATTCCTGTTCGATCTCGGAGAGCAGCAGGAACAACTCGGTCGAGGTCAGCGAAACCGCAGTTCGATGCGGCCGGCTCAAGTTCGTGCGAGATAAGTCTTCGTTTTCTGCTTCAATGACTTTCGCCTTCCGGTTCATGCTCAGCACTTTGAGGAGCATGGCGACCAGAGCCGTGGCGGCCAGTCCGGTCATCGTCAGCCCGGTCCGGCGGTAACGTAACAGCCAGAAGGTGATCCCACTGACGAAGGCGATCGAAACCAGCCAGAAGGCGATCAGCCAGACCCAGGAGAGAGTGTGCCGTGGCACGTCGATTGATTCGGGGATCGGTGGCGGGACATTTGCTGGAAGGTCACCGACTCGTGAGACAATCACTGTGCTGTTGTCGGGGCCACCTCGCAGATTGGCAATCTGAATCAATAGGCGGCACGCCTGATTCGGCGAAAGTTCACGGGTAATCGCCCCAATTTCCGCATCCGAGATCTGATTACTGAGGCCGTCCGAGCAGAGGATGAAGATGTCGTTGGGCAGCACCGCGAAGGGACCTTCCAGGTCGACTTGCACGGTCGGTTCCGGTCCCAGCGATCTCAGAATGATGTTCCGGTGATTGGAGAAGTCGATCTTCTCTGCTGCCTTGCCATCGCGGCGGCGCATTTCCCATTCCAGGCTGTGGTCGAAAGTCAGCTGGTCGATCCGATCCCGACGGACCCGGTAGCAGCGGCTGTCCCCGACATGTCCCAGCATCGCTCCGCGGGGAGTGAGCGTCAGCACCGAGCAGGTGGTGCCCATTCGCTGAAACTCTTTGTTCTGCTCGCCTTTTTCGTGGATGGCTGAGTTCGCTGCCACGATGGCTGCCTGCAATGAGATCCGGTGGTCTTCGACCGGACTTTTAAAATAGGTATGCGGAATTGTTTCGGCCGCGATCTTGCTGGCCAGCTCTCCGACCGCATGCCCACCCATGCCGTCCGCGACGAGAAACAGGTGCCCGCGACGGTTGTACTCTTCTTCCGACTGGCTGACCTGAATGGCGAAGGAGTCTTCGTTGTTCTGTCGGCGCATCCCGACATCTGAGAGCGTAGCGAACTGTACTTTCTGCTCCCAGCGCATACGTCGTCCCCGGTGATGTGGCCTTTTGGCATCATATCCCGACCGTCGCAAGTCTGCCACAACGCCGAAAGCCCCGGGTTGCTAACACCGCAATCCCCCTCCTCTGGATCCGGAAGCGTCAGCGCCCGGAGTGCGAGCGAGAGAAAGTCGTCACTCTCATCTCTTGAGCCGGGAATCACTCAGGCCGTCATCCCTCCATCGATCACAAATGTCTGTCCTGTCACAAAGGACGCCTCGTCGGAAGCCAGGTAGAGGGCCGCCTGGCTGATCTCAGCGGGCTGACCGAAACGCGGGATCGGCTGAGTCTGTTCGAGGTGGTTCCGGTACTCGTCGTTCTTCCAGAAATACTCGCTGAAATCGGTCTTGATCAGTCCCGGGGCGATCGCATTGCACCGTACGCCCAGCGGGCCAAACTCGCGGGCCCAGCTGCGCGTCATCATGATCAGCCCCGCTTTGCTGAAGCTGTAGAGCAAGCCTTGCGGCTGGGGTTCCAGTCCGGCGACAGAGCTGATGTTGATGATCGAGCCCTTCCCCCGTTCGATCATCTTCGGCACGGTGAGTCGGACGAGTCGCAGAGCTGCCTTAATGTTGATCTCGACGATCTTGTCGAGCATCTCGTCGGTCGCGTTCAGCGAGGGCCCCTGGCCGATGTTCGTGGCGCTGTTGTTGACCAGAATATCGATCGGCCCCAGCTGGGCTTCGGTCTCGCGGACGAGGTGTTCGACCTGATCCAGCCGACCGACATGACAGGCGATTGGCAGCACGCGCCCCGGGAGACCCGCGAGCTCACTCGCTGCCGCCTCCAGATTCTCCAGCTTGCGACTGGCGATCACGACGTCGGCCCCCGCCTCCGCGAACCGCTGGGCAATCGCCTTCCCGATCCCGCGACCGCCGCCGGTGACGAGGGCGACCTTACCCTGGAGAGAAATACTTGTGCTCATGATCAAGTCCGTTGCGAGTGCCATTGTTGATCGACCGTCGATAATCTACGGAGATCGGGACACTCTGGCCAGACTTCGGTATGGCGACCAGGCACTGCGGTGTATGTCTGCAACGGATGCGTCTGCTTCAAGTGGTCTCGGAGTACCACGACACTTACGAACAGACATTCCTGTCTGTTCCTGCCCCAGGTAAAGACGAATTCGGACTTGACTTAGATTGTCTTCTTCTCAGCGGTACCCGCGCGGAACTTCTGGAACTTGACCCAGACCATGCCATCGGAAGCTGTCTTGGCTTCCAGCGAGTCGAGTCCGCGTGGCGGGATCTCGTTGATACGGGCTCCGTCGAGCTGGAACGCGCTGTCATGACACGGACAGACGTACTTGTGATCGGAATCCTTGTACTGCACCGTACACCCCAGATGGGGGCAACGAGCGTTAAAGCACTCGACCTCGCCTGCCTTGTTGCGGCTGAGGTAGACCGAGCCGACTTCCGTCTGCGGGAATTTGTTCCACGCGTCCTGCAGATCGGCGACCACCTTGAATGCTCGTGGCGTGCCATCCTCGGGAAGTGATTCGATCTTTGTGATCGGAAGAAATCCTTCTCCCATGCCCGCCGCACTGGCGGCCGCGGCAGCTTGCGGATCGGTGCCCTGCTTCTGCCGCAGTAAAGG